>DASPJQ010000310.1:0-4926 GCA_035628535.1 Flavobacteriales bacterium
TTTTGGCGAATACATGGGTGAGTTTATAAAAAAGGGGGCCAATGTTGTTTTTGTCATTACCAATGACGGCTGGTGGGGCGATACTCCGGGATACAAACAGCACATTGAATTCGGCCGCCTGCTGGCCGTTAGTTTAAGGCGCAGCGTGGCGCAAAGTGCCAATACCGGTATCAGCGGATTTATTGATCAGCGGGGCGATATTGTTCAGCACACCAACTGGTGGGAACGGTGTGCACTCCGTCAAAAAATAAACCTTAACAATGCGTTAACCTGGTATGCTGTACATGGCGATTTGCTGTATCGCCTGAGCATTTATTTTTCCATTGCGTTTGTGTTGTTATACCTGTATGCATATGTGACAGGTAAAACGTTTGTAAGAAGAGGCGAGGTTTGATGTATAATCTTTTTTAATATATTAATGTCCAACATTAATGTTCTTTCAGCAGTTATTGGTCGATAAATAGCATGGTTACGGCATGTGTAACGTTTTAGTGCTATATTTGCATTCGCTTGTCCCCAACTCTTTTAAAAAAAAATGCGTTTAGCATTATTACTACTTATTGCCTTAAACAGTCCTGTTGTTTTTTCACAGGATCTAAAAGTCAATTATTACCCTTTGCGCACAGGAAAAATTGAAAAAACATTGTTAAAATCGGTTTTGAAAAACAGCGAAACCCTTGCAACGCAAAATTGGAAACAGCGCTGTAAAAAGCGATTTCATTAAAGCTGTGACTGAATTCAATAAGTCCCTTGCGAAACTTGATACCGAACGGGTGCTCATGTACACAGACACGTTGAGCAAAACATTAAACAGGATTTCAGCCTCAATCATTGAACACAATCCATTGCTGAAAGGAAAACACATTACGGTCTTCACCCTGCGTGATGAAGAAGTGAATGCCTCCAATTGCGGACCGGGAATTATTTTCATCAATCTGGGGCTGTTGGCAAAAGCCGGTTCATATGAAGAGGTTGTATTTACATTTTGCCATGAAATAGCCCATGAATATCTTGACCATTTTTTTTCGTCCATTGAAGAACGATTTACGGAAATCAACAGCAGTGAATTTAAAAAGAAAATCAGAAAAAATAAAACGTTCTGAATACAATACCGTTAAGCAGGCCGAAATGTTGATTAACCGCACACTGACAAAATTAATGAGCCAGCAACGCAAACAGGAACTTGAAGCCGACTCACTAGGCCTTATTTTTTACAATAACTTGGGGCTTGATAAATCACATGCGTTACACGACATTGCCATGCTTGATTCGGCAGAAATTCCTTATTACCATGCCCCCATCGATTTCAAAAAAAAATACGACCCGGCCGGTTCCTTTTTTAAGGATGACTGGTTGCAGGCTGAAAAGCTCAAATACACCTGGCATCTTGATTCCGCTATTTGGTTTATACCCGATTCGCTAAAAACGCATCCTGATTGTAAAGAAAGGCTCAAACGCATTGCCGCCATGAGCGCTGCATTTACTGATCGTTCGCACAGTGACCAAAATAATTTCATATACCTGCGAAACGTGGCTCGTTTTGAAATACTTGAAGAACTTCTTTCAAATGAAGATTATGCCAGTTCGTTATATGCTGCCACACAGCTATTGGTTGATTACCCCGAAAACATTTACCTTCACAATGTCATTGTCAATTCATTCATTGAAATGGCCAATGCCTTAAAAGATCACCGTTTTTCCCAGGTAGTTGATCATCCGCATGAACTTTATTATCCTGGCTTTAATAGTTTACTTAGTTTTTTACACCACCTGAATTCATCAGAACTTAAAAAATTTGCTGTCAATTATTTTAATATACATCTGCAAACGGTTACCAACGATGCTTTTACCGCTTATAACGCCATTTTAATCAAAGCATGGGAAACGTCAAAAGAAAAACTACCTGCACTTATAGATTTATATAAAACAAATTTTAAAGACAAATTTTACATTAAACAACTTGTATCAAAGTTTAAACCTAAAAAATAACTTATGAAAAGAATTATCGGCACAGTCTTTTTTCTCCTTTTTACACATGTAATATTTGCCCAAACCCAAACATTTAGTAATATTAAACGTGTTTATGCTAACAATCTTGACGCTATTATAGAAAATAAACAGGTTGTTGGTTACTACGTATTTTATTTCAGGGAAAAAGCTAACCGGAAAGAAAGTGTTTATTCACTTACTATTTTGGACGCCAATCTTAGTCCAACACACGAAATAGAATTAACCAAACCAAGTAATTCATACTTGCTTGAAGGAAGTTTTAATGGAGAGGCTTTTTGTTTTGCCTTCCTTAACATGAAGCAAAAAACCTTAGAATATCAAGTTATTGATAAAAAAGCTACCATTGTTGGATCTTATATTGTGGAAGATGTATCCAGTTATGAAATGCAATCTTACGCAGCGCTTATTCAAAACCCGGATGAAGACACTTTCTCCGGTGGGTTGATGGGAATTGATGGAAAAGGATTTGTACGTTACGGTATAGAAAAAGAAGGAGGTTATCGCTACCAGATTGATATGATTGACAACAATGCTAAAAAAGTATGGAGTGCTAATTCCGGAAGTACTGCAAAAAAATCATTTGAATCGGCTCAGTCTTTCTATACTGATAAAAACAGCATCGTTACTTATGTAAATATTCGTGAAAAAGGGTCAAGTGATGTCAAATATTATCTTTTGTTCACAAATGTTTCTGATGGAAAGGACATGTTCAGGTTCTCAACTGAAACCGATAAGGCATATCTTGTTCCAATGGGTATAAATTATGATGAAGAAAAAAAGGCATATATTATTTATGGGGAATATTATGGAAAAAAAGGAAGTAAGGAACAATTTGATATTGAAAATAAGTTAGGATTCTTTATGGCGGTTTTGGATCAAAACGGACAAATGATTGAAGAGCACTATGTTGATTGGAAAGCTGATATAACTAAGTTGATACCCTTAAATTCAAAAGGTCGTATGGAAGGCAATTTTTCTGTATTTATCCATAACCTTGTAAAAACGGCCGATGGTAAATATTTTATCATTGGTGAACAGTACAAAAAAACAGCCAGTGGATTAGGCATAGCCAGCAATGTAGGCAGCGCACTGCTTGGTGGCGGTAGTAGTACAAGTGCGGTTAAGATAATCTACAAGATATGATTGCTTTTGAATTTGATTCAAAATTTACACCCAAGAAAGTATATATTATTGAAAAAGATGCGTCAAAAGTATTGCTTCCTGCTGGTTATGGTATATTACCTATGAATACGCTGGGAATTTACCTGAAACAGACCAATAGCTTTGATTATTCATTTACCTATACTTCCAGCGATAATAAAACATTTAATTCGACATACGTGAATTATGATAAAGAAAAAAGTGAAGGCAACAAGTATGTGATCGGAAACATTGTTTATAAAAACAACGAACTTAATACCGACAAAATTCCCCTTACCTCAAAACCCACTGCATTTTACGTTATGCCCGGAAAGCCTGGCTACATTGTTATTTTTGAATATTTCAGGAAAACCAGAGAATTAAAAGTCAGACTGGAAAAACTGGATATTTAAGTATTAGGTATAACGTAAAAAACTCATTTAAATAATACCTGTTACTTGATTAATGTGTATTACGTCTTAAACCGTAAAAACCAGTTTAGCGGGGTATTGCTGTAAAACAACCGTGCTGTTCCAATTGTGGTAAAGACTAATTAAAACATTGCTTATCAGATTACTAAATAGGGCTGCAGGTGTTTTTTATCCGGTTTCAAAAAAAGCCTTTCGGGATTGATAATTATTTTACTTTTAATCAAAATTGCAATTTCATGAGCAAATACGATGTTACCGTTATTGGATCAGGCCCTGGCGGATATGTGGCCGCCATACGCTGCGCCCAACTTGGATTAAAAACGGCTCTTGTTGAACGCTACCCTTCGCTTGGCGGAACCTGTTTAAATGTAGGCTGTATTCCTTCAAAGGCTTTGCTTGATACCAGCGAACATTATCACAACGCACATGCCAATTTCAAAGAACACGGTATTTTAATTAAGGACCTTAAACCTGATTTGGCACAAATGATCAGGCGCAAAGACGGTGTGGTTTCACAAACCGTTGCCGGCATTGATTTTTTAATGAAGAAAAACAAGATTGATGTATTGCGCGGGCACGGCACATTCACATCGGCCACCACAATTGACATAAAAGACGATAAAGGCAAAGTAACAGCCATTGAAAGTGCAAAAACAATTATTGCAACTGGTTCGAAACCTTCAACGCTCCCATTTATAACCATTGATAAAAAACGCGTTATTACCAGCACCGAAGCGTTAAACCTGAAGGAAATACCAAAACACCTCATCATCATTGGCGGGGGCGTAATTGGCCTGGAACTTGGAAGCGTTTATGCACGCCTTGGCAGCAAGGTTAGCGTTGTTGAATTTCTTGACAACATTATTGCTTCCATGGACTCAACCATGGGCAAGGAACTTACCAAATCGCTGAAAAAACTGGGCTTTGATTTTTATTTAAAACATAAAGTAAAAGAGGTAAAAGCATCAGCAAAAGAAGTGACTGTAAAGGCAGATGGCGACAAAGGTGAACTCGTTTTAAGTGGCGATTATTGCCTGGTTGCCGTTGGACGCAGGCCATATACCGATAACCTTGGCCTGGATAAAGCCGGTGTTAAACTGGATGAACGTGGCCGCGTAGAAGTGAACGACCATTTACAAACTAACGTGCCGAATATATACGCCATTGGCGATGTAATAAAAGGCGCTATGCTTGCGCACAAAGCCGAAGAAGAAGGCGTTTATGTGGCCGAAAGTATTGCCGGTCAAAAACCGCACATCAATTACAACCTTATACCCGGTGTGGTGTATACCTGGCCCGAAGTAGCTGCGGTTGGTGCAACCGAAGAAGAATTAAAAAAAGCCGG
>DASPJQ010000311.1:0-4904 GCA_035628535.1 Flavobacteriales bacterium
TTCCTGACAGGCTCCATGAAGTAAATGCCCCCAAACAGTTCCAGGCGAATTGTGCCGTGTCAGCATTAACCGCATGGTTTGATTCTGTTGCAAAGGCCGAGGTATTGGAAAAAGCCGAACTGTCAGTATACCCTGCATACAATGCCGAATCGGGTATGTTAACAAGGTTGATTGCGGTTTGTGCTGTGTCAGCGTTTGCTGATTGATAGGCATTAAATGCAAATTGAGCCGTATCGCTGTCATTATCGTTAGCGGGCACCCAGTTAGTGCCGTTCCATTTCAACAGCTGGCCAGTTACCAGTGAAGATGTGTCAACATCAGTAAGACCATTAAGGTAAACCGTTGTATCAGCTTGATCTGCGTGAGCAGCATAATAGGCATAAGGCACGGCCTGGAACGCAAACGTATCGATAACTGTGTATGATGAACCACCGGCAGGATCCATGGATATAACTACCTGGTGGTTGGCAGTTGACCAGTCAATGGAATTGAAATTTGTTAATGTACCGGTCCCGGTAGTGGTGCCGTTTCCAATTACAAGAGAATATAATCCCTGGCCATTGGTAGTGGTGTTGTGGGTTTCTTCCCATAAAGGGGTTCCGGAGGGAATGCCCTGATAAATGGCAAACCTTACCGAAATATTTTGCCCGGGCAAAACCGCCCCGGCAAGGTTGCGGGCAACACCCTGGAAATTTATTCCCATTGAACCAACCTGGGCATTCCCCCTGTACGCTAACAGCAACAGGAGCAAAAGCACACCATTCTTTACAATGAAATTCTTCATAGTTGTTATTTATTCAATTCTTTTTCTAATTTTTTAATCCGTTCTTCAAGGCCGTTAAAGTCAGCTTTGAGTTCACTCTCAATTATACCTGTTTCATCCAAGGCCTGAATAAAATTTTGCTGGCGCAGGTAAATACCCCTGGCACCGGCTAAAATTACCCCGTCCATGTCAATCATGCTGATGGCGCGTTTTGATTCACCCACACCAAATTCTTTTTTGAATTGTTGGGCGGTGGGCCCTATATGTCGGATGTTTTTTGATTGCGACCGATAGTTCCAACTGTTAATTTTAAGCTTTGAAATACCTGTTAAAATTCTTTCGTATTCTGCTGAACTGAAGTTTTCTTTTTTGTTCCTGTCAGAAACCATTGACCAGCTTCCTGAGCCTGGTAATAACATCACTCCGGCTGAAAGGGTAGGATCGCTGTATAATTCTATTCCGCCAGATGCGCGTATGAGCATTTGGTGGTTTGCTGTGGGGGTAATGAACGATGTGGTTGACGCATCACCATACACAAAACAACCCTGCCTGTTTGAGCCATTGGCCCAGGACCCTATTATCATTGAATAAAGGCCCGTAGTGGTTTTTACGTTTGATCCTATGGCCGTTGAAACATTGGCCAATGCGGTGGCTTTGTATCCTATGCTTATAGCAGTGGTATTGGCTGAATGGCATTGCCTTCCCATAACAACTGTTCGAACCCCGGTTGCCTGGCTGCTGTCACCTACGCAAAAAGAAGTGCCGTTGCCCACTGTTCCCAACGCAGTACCCGAACAGGCGCGTCCAAAAACCATGGCATTATCGCCACTTGCTGTATTATTTTTTCCAATGGTGAATGAATAGGAGCCTGCCAGAACATTTTCACCTATGGCCATTGAATACTCACCAAGGTTCAAACTATCCCATTCGGTTGACAACGCTGTTCCCATGCGAATGCTTCCGTTGAAAGGAATAAACGAAAAGCGGGTTCCTGAACCATTTATACCAACGCTTCCTGAACCCACACCCGGAGCTGAATGAATAAACAGCTCATCGCTGTTCCAATGAAACCCCGATAAAGGCGAACCTCCATTGGAAATTTTACCAGAAGCATCAACAAAAAACCTTGTACTGTTATTTGTACGAAGTGAGAAAGAAAATGGATCGTTGGTTCCCAGGACCGAAGCCGCGGTGGACAGGGTATTTCCATTTTCAACCCACGTAAACGGTGTGGAAAAAAATACGTACCCGGCCGTGTCGCTGTTGACAGCATGGTTGCTAGAGTCGGCAAACAAAGTACTGTTGCTGGTGTTTGATGTGCCGCCATGCTGGGAAAACAACACTGAATCGATTGGGTAATCCATTACGTATTCAGCTGTATCTGCTATCAAGGCGTTCGTGGAATTAACCGCATAGTTTACCGTATCACTATCGTCATCGTTTGCATTTACCCAATTCGAACCGTTCCATTTGAGTACCTGTCCATTTACCAGGCCGGACGTATCCACATCGGTTAAACCGTTAAGTTTGTAGCCGGGACTACCGGCCGAGAGCGAATAGAATGTGTAAGGGACCGAAAACAGGGAAACAGTACCATATGGCTCATAGGTTCCAACTGAACCAATGTCAACTTCAAGACTGATAAAATAATTATGCTGAGCCCATTCAATATCGCCAAAATTTGCATATGTACCAGACCCGGTAGTTGTACCGTTACCAACCAGCACAACAAACCTCCCGTTAAGGCCCGATGTAACCAGGTCATGCGTTTCTTCCCATGCAATTGAACCGGTTATGGAATCGCTTATAATGGTTATTTTCAGTTTAAATCCCTGGAGCAGGTAAGGCTCACTGGACGCATCGCGCAACACACCCTGGTAACGGATAAAAGGTTGTGTGAACCCTTTAATGCAAAAAAACGATAACACTAACAACAGGCCCAACCTTTTCATTTACTGCAGTTTTAGAATTTTAATTTGCCTGTTGAGCAGTTCTTTTTGGGACTGTATCTCTATAAAGTAAAACCCGGAAGCATATGCTGACAAATCAACTTCTGTAATCCTGTCCAAAACAACAAACTGCGTTAGTACTTCTCCGTTAACATTGGAAAAACGAACGGTACGATTGCCTGCCTGGTCAAACTGTATCCTTATCATGCCTTGTGCCGGGTTAGGAAATACAAGTACATTGCCAAAATTTGTTGTATTGGTTACGTGCAATGTAACGAAATCGGGCTGCAAAAACCCTCCGGTAATGGAAGAAGTCCCGTCAGTACGTACACTGATTTCTACTTCACCTATAGCAAAATCATGAATGGACGTGGAGGTTTGCAAATTTCCTGAAACCGATTGGATAACATATTCGTTGGTTTGTGCCCGGGCCGTTACAGCCAGAACAGTTAACATCATCATCCATTTCAATTGCAAAACCATAATTATAAATATATACCATTTTCATGGTGCAAATGCCTGTTTTTACATCAAAAACAGGCTTTGAACCGTAAAACCTCTCTTTTTGTCCGTTAAAACCACACCAGGCGGTGCAAAAAGCTGTAAAAATGCTTGAAATCAAGGCGTTTCCCTCAATAGCATGAATTGGTTTGTTGGGATTTTAGTTACATTTATGCATTCGTATGATCAAGTCGAAAACAGATTATCTATTCTATTTGGAGGCCGATCGCATTGCCTTGGGTAGGCAACAGGCAACTTTGCGCTCCCGGTTAAAGCAGTTGGTTTTTCCTGACCCGGTTTGGAAATTCCAACGTGTTATGCGAAAACTTGAGTATTACAAAAACTGCAAGCGTGGTTTTTTGGCAAAACTTTATGCTGTAGTTATTACGCGGAAATTCCAAAAACTATCAATAAAACTTGGGTTTTCAATCCCCATCAATGTTTTTGGCGCGGGTTTATCCATTGCACATTATGGCACCATTATAATTAACACAGGGGCCAGGATTGGGGAAAATTGCAGGATACATGCCGGTGTCAATATTGGTACAGCTGCCGGTTTTAAAGACAAGGCCCCCGTACTCGGTAATAATATTTATATAGGTCCCGGTGTCAAAATTTATGGCGATGTGCGCCTTGCCAGCAACATTGCCATTAGCGCCAACGCAGTAGTCAACCAGTCTTTTGAAGAAGAAGGAAGCGTGCTTGCCGGTATTCCGGCCAAACAAGTAAGCAAAACCAATGTGGAGAACCTGTTGATTAAAGGTGCCGACATTGTAAGAGCCGGAAAAAATTCAATGGACCTGACAGGATTAACCTCACGGGAAATTAAAGAACGCGTTTCATCCTGAATTTATTCATGAATGATGCGGTTTTTTTTCAATTGTTCCAATAAAAAAAGGTTATAGATATTTACACCGGCCTGGTTTAAATGATGGGCATCATAATAATGATGTATTGGATGCAGATCCAAATCTCCTGAAAAATCAAAGAAATCGGTATTCCACTCCCTGGCAAGGCGTTTAATTTCACGCGCAAACCGTGCGTGGCCTTTGCGGTCCCATTCTTTTGGAAGCGGGTAATTAGTCATAATACAGGGTATTTTGTTGCTGCTGAAATAAGCAAGTATTTTGGACAGGAAATACAACTGGCGTTTTTCAGGTTCTTTGTCTTTATAGTAATTTTTATAAGAGGGTTTATGTTTCAGCGAATCCGTATTTTGTGAAAATCCTTTTGCAATATAGGTTGAATCTTTATACAGGGGTTCATTCCCGCGATCAAGCCACCTTAGGGTTAACAGGTTTAACATTCTCGGGTCGCGGCATGCTACAGCCATATCCATAACATTATTATCCCCGGGGAGGTTGGCAATTAAATCGGAAGCGGATTCAAGACCATCGCTCATCAATGCGCCATCAAACACGTCAAGAATAACCAACCCTACTTTACCTGGTTTTATGTAATCCTTTGCTACAAAATACGAATTGAGAGCAGATTGTGCGCTTGTACCTAAATTGAACATCTCTAATCCGTGCGATTTAAAAATTCGCGGATCATAACCACGGTAAGCATGCGAAGATCCCAGAACCAATACATCATACCGTTTTTCGGGATTGAATTCAAGGAATTTTTGGTACGTGTTTCCGCCTTTCCAGTTTGTAAGCTCACATGTCCTGTAAATTATGGGAACCTTA
>DASPJQ010000312.1:0-2883 GCA_035628535.1 Flavobacteriales bacterium
CTTTCCTGGCCTTCCTTAATAAGAATGGTTTTAGCCGGATACCTGATTGTTGTAAAGCACGCCATGAGCTCCTGCTTTATTTGATCAGGAAGCATGTAAATACCGTCAAGGCATTGGTTAAGGCTTAGCATTTGATTATCAAAACACCAAGTTAACCAATAATTTGGCCCGGCAAGATGAATTAAGGTTTAAGGGACAACTGAGCAAACAATTTGGCCCTATTTGGGTTAAAATTTCACCTTTTATAACAGGTTTCAAGGTCAAAAAACCTATCTTTGCAGCCCTAATTTCAGAAACATGCAAATTACAAAGACTGATGTTGACAGTTTAAACGCAACCCTTAGCATAAAACTTGAACCGGCCGATTACAATCCCAAAGTTGATACTGCTTTGAAAACACAGGCTAAAAAAGCGAATATTAAAGGTTTTCGTCCCGGGACCGTACCTGTAGCGCTGATTAAAAAAATGTATGGCAAAAGTATTCTTGCCGATGAAATAAACAAAATCATTAACGATTCCATTTACGGTTATTTAAAAGACAATAACATTGATATTTTAGGTAACCCGCTTCCTTCGCTGGAAAACAGGGACCAGGCCGATTTTGACAATCCTGGCGAAATGGAGTTCTTTTTTGACCTTGGGCTTGCTCCGCAGTTCAACATTAACCTGAGTGAGATTTCAATTCCGTATTACAATATCAAGGTTGATGATAAAATGCTTGACCAGCACATTGCCGACCTGACCAGGCGTCATGGTAACCTTGAAAACGTAGAAACTTCAGGCGAAAAAGACATGCTGATGGTAACGTTTAACGAATTGAAGGAAGACGGTACCATTAAAGAAGGCGGTGTTTTCCATAATTCGACTGTGGCCATTGAATATATTGAAAATGCTGAAACCAAAAACAAATTGATTGGATTAAAGGTGGGCGATAAACTTACAGCCGATCCCAAAAAACTATCGCATAACGAATCGGACATGGCGGCCATGCTGGGCGTTGGTAAGGATGCGTTGGACGACATTTCACAGACATTCCAGTTGACGGTAACTGAAATACGCAGGATGCACGAGGCTGAGCTCAACCAGGAATTGTTTGATAAAGTATACGGTCCGGGAACCGTAACAACCATTGATGATTTTAAAGCAAAAGTAAAAGACGAACTGGAAAAAAATTTCGCAGGTGACAGCCATAACTTTTTTCACCGCGAAGCGCGCATTACCCTCATCAATAAACTGCACATTGAGTTGCCGGATATCTTTTTAAAGCGCTGGATCATGGCTACGAGCGAAAAACCCATTGATCCGCATGAACTGGAGCATGAATTTGATCATTATGCCGATGATTTAAGGTGGCAATTGATTGAAAGTAAAATTATGCGTGAACGCGGTTTAAAAATTGAACGTGCTGACATAATTGAAAACACCAAAGAAAACCTGAGGGAACTTTATGTGCGGTATAACCTCCCGATGTTGGATGATGAGGCCCTGACAAAACATGCCGAGAGTATTTTGGCAAAAAAGGAAGAAGTTCAAAACGCCATACAAAAAACCACAACACGCAAGGTCATCAATGCCATTAAAGAACATGCAAGCATTCAGTATGCCGATGTAACGTTTGATGTGTTGATGGAGAAATACAAGGAGCTACAAAAACGTGAACATGCGCACCACGCGCACAGCCATGCACACGAGCATGCGCACTAAAGACGCTGGTTATTTGTTATTCGTTTACAGCAATCAGGAAACAACGCCAGGGAGCAGCGTTTTGTAATAACACAGCCTTGTTTAAAGAGGCCGCAACGTGTGCAATGTGCAAAACCTTGCGTTTTAAGTACCTTCCTTTCACCCCCGTTACCAATGGCTAATAGCGAACGTTCCACGATTGTGACGTTCCACGATTGCAAAAATTTCATAAATAAGGCTTTAAGTTTAAAATAAATTGGTTATTACCCGCATTTACCATTGTCTGGGGGTTCAATTTTTTGCTACCTTAGACCTAACCAAAAATTTAAACAAACGTTATGTTTCCAAAAGACGAATTTAAAAAATACGCTACAAAACACATGGGTATAAACAGCCTTATGTATGAACAATACGTATCGGCTACCAACAATATGCTTGCCAGCAGTACCCCAGCTGTTGTGGAGGACCGTCCGGTACAGGGTACCATCATTTCCGTTTTTGACCGCCTTATGATGGACCGTATTATTTTCCTGGGGTCCGGAATTTATGACCAGGTTGCCAATATCATTACTGCACAGCTCTTATTCCTTGAATCAAGCGATCCGAAAAAAGACATCCAGATTTACCTGAACTCACCTGGCGGATCGGTTTATGCCGGTTTGGGCATTTATGACACCATGCAGTACATTAGCCCTGACGTAGCTACTATTTGTACCGGAATGGCCGCTTCCATGGGTGCAGTGTTGATGTGTGCCGGAACCAAAGGCAAACGAACCGCGTTAAAACATGCGCGTGTTATGATTCATCAACCTTTGGGCGGTGCTGAAGGACAAGCCAGCGACATAGAAATCACTGCACGCGAAATTGCCAAACTGAAAAAAGAATTGTATGAAATTATTGCGAGTCATTCAGGCCAGAGCTATGAAAAAGTATGGGCCGACAGTGACCGCGATTACTGGATGACGGCTGAAGAAGCCAAAGCCTACGGAATGATTGATGAAGTACTGACAGGTACACGAAAAAAATAAATGAAGGGGCGATTTAAAATCGCCCTTTTTTTAAGGGATAAAAAAATTATGGGTAAAAGTGATTCATCGGTTAATTGTTCATTCTGCAACCGCACCAAGCGTGAAGTAGAATTCATGATTTCGGGCATCAACGCTTTTATTTGCGAAAGCTGCGTTGACCAGGCTAAAATTA
>DASPJQ010000313.1:0-4487 GCA_035628535.1 Flavobacteriales bacterium
AAAGTTTGATTTTTGATTTCGGGAGTAAGATCTGGGCATTTTTAGAATAATTTACTTACTATCAGCACATTAGAAAATCTGTATTTGCCTAAGATGATCATATTATATATTACCCAGGGTTATTTTGAATACTTTCCTAAATCTTAAATTTTACTTCTTAAATCATCCTTAATTTTACAATTCATGAATAATCTTAAAATAAGGACCATGGCTGATTGCCTGGCGGCCGGTGAGGTACCTGAATACCTTTTTTGGGTAGGCTGTGCGGGTAGTTTTGACGACCGGGCCAAAAAAATTACCAAAGCGTTTGTAAAAATCCTGAATGGTGCCGGTGTAAGTTTTGCGGTATTGGGGACTGAAGAAAGCTGCAACGGTGATCCGGCTAAACGTGCCGGTAACGAGTTCCTGTTCCAAATGATGGCAATGCAAAATATTGCCGTTATGAACGGATACAATGTCCAGAAAATTGTAACGGCCTGTCCGCACTGTTTCAATACACTTAAAAATGAATACCCGGAACTGGGCGGTAAATATGAAGTTATTCACCACACCCAACTTATTAATGCGCTGCTTGCACAAGGCAAGGTAGTTATTAAAGGCGGTGGCGATTTCCAGGGAAAACGTATTACTTTTCATGATCCCTGTTATTTGGGCCGTGGCAATGATGTATACGAAGCTCCTCGTGAAATCCTGGAAAAACTTGACATTGAACTGGTGGAAATGAAACGTTGCAAGCAAAATGGTTTTTGTTGCGGTGCCGGTGGCGCACAAATGTTCAAGGAGGCCGAACCCGGTAAAAAAGAAGTGAATGTTGAACGTTCAGAAGAGGCCCTGGCCCTTCAACCGAATGTGATTGCAACCGGCTGCCCGTTTTGTATGACCATGATGACTGATGGGGTAAAGAATTTCAACAAGGAAAACGAAGTAAAAGTGATGGATGTGGCCGAACTCATTGCCGGGGCAGCCGAATTATAATTTTTTGCTTTCGCAAGGCACGAAAATTGCTAAAACTGCGTTAACCCGTATGCGCTCTACCTATTATAAAACCTTGCTTTTGTCGGCTGGCATCTTTATGACCTGCTGTACAAATACATTGTTAAAGGCACAGGAAAACTCACTTACCATTGCACCAAAAATCAACCTGGGTTATTTTTTTCCTACGCAAACCACCTGTTTATCGGGGCAAAATTTTTTGGCTTCCTACAACATGACCCCGCTTTCATTCAACCAGGTTATTTTACAAAGCGGTAAAATCAAAACAGTTGTTTTACAACACGGTGGTTATGGGTTCGAACTTTTTTACAACCGTAAAAAATCGCTGGTTGAACACAATTGGTCGTTGGGCACTTCCTTTTTCGTACAAAAACATTTGTATTCGCTTGACGTGCCCGATTTTGATTTTAAAGGAAGCCGTTGCAGCGCCATTATTGATTATTACAGGTATTTTGCCTATAAATTATGCCTTCGCAAATACTGGACTTCCGCAAATGACCGCGATATGTTTATACAGGTAGCCGCGGTTTATTCCAACAATTTTAAAGTGAATGACAATACCTGGCAAACACCCGAGTCAATCAGCAACATTGACTATACCGATGTGGGCAACGGTTACTTTGTATCGAATTACGATATTTTAAAAGACAATTGGTTGGGTGAACTGGAAGTGGGTGCAAAGTTCAGGGACATTGATATGACCTGGAGCATTGGTTTAACAGTTCCCGTTAATCAATACATTTTTAAGTCTGACATTACGTATTATGAAAATTACATGCCCATTGGCACAGTGCAAACCCGCGAATCGCAGGTGGGGGCATGGTTAAACCTGGCTTTTCCAATTGAACTCAGGGCCTGGACCAAAAAGCCTAAAAAACCGAAAGAGCCCAAAGTAGTTGAACCGCTTGTTAAACCTGACATTGTAGTCAATGAACGCAAGTCAAGCGTACAGCATACCTATACCACCAAAAGCGAAAGCATTATCATTGAAATTTTTGACAATGCCAGTGCTGATGGCGATACGGCTTCACTTTATTTTAACGGGGAATGGTTACTTGAAAATTATCCCGTCAATAAAGAGCCCAAACAGCTTACACTTGATTTAAAACCCGGGGCTAACGACCTGCTTTTGTATGCCGTAAGCCTTGGTATTACCCCGCCCAATACGGCCGCCATTCGAATCATTGACGGTGACAGGGAAAAAATGTTTGTACTGAATTCAGACTATAACCGCTGCGGTTCGCTGCGTTTTTACCGTGAATAAGTTTACGAAAACCGGTCAGAACCAACCGTTGCTTAAAAACAGAACTTGTGGAACAGTGCTTTACACCATTTTTTATAACTTCATTTGAACCATTTATGAATAAAGCTGTACCAGTTTTTACATTAAAACAACCTTTTATGCGCACGTTAATTTTCATACCGGTTATGTTTACCATGTTGAGCATGCCTTTTGCTAATTCATACGCAGGAACACATCCCCAGGAACCCGTTGTAAAAAATAAAGATTATGCCGATACCAATGCAAACGGTTTAAACCAGCTTGACAGCAAAAAACGCAGAAGCGGCAACTGGGAATTTTACTGGGACGATGAGAATAAAGTAATATCAAGTACCGGCAAATTCAAGCATGGGAAGCAGGTTGGCACCTGGAAATATTACAACCAGGATGGAAAACTGGAACGCATTGAACACAACAAGTGGTATACACGCAAAATCAAAACTGAACAGTACCATCCCAATGGTCAGTTGCAAAAAGCAGGTTATGCCAGGGTAAAAATCTCAAAAGAGTATGTGGATTATTACTGGTATGGTAACTGGAAATGCTATGATGAAAACGGGCAATATATCAAAACCGAAGTGTATAGTCACGGAGACTGTAAGAATTGTCAGGACTGAACCGGCACTTATGCCTGCGAAAATCCATCAAATCAATTTAACCTTAAATTTTTCGGCCATCTTTTTGATTTGCTCATCGTTTATGGCATGAATATTTTTTCCGCCATGCCGGTTTTCAACCGTGGCAACATGAACGCTATATTTATTTTCGGCAGCCAGTTTAAAATACGGCTCCATTTCCCATTCCATTGAAAAAACGTTGTCAAGAATAATTTTGGATGTTTTCTTCTGCATGGCCTTTTGCACATTTGCAGCACAGGCTTTATACGCCAAATGGTTTTTATCAAATTCAAAACTGTATTCGCCTGTTGAGGTGGTAAAATAATCATCAATGCAATAAACCGGGTACTTGCCGCCTTCCGAAATAAGTTTGGCCAGGGTTGATTTTCCGCTTCCGGGTAGTCCACGCAAAATAATGAGTGATAAATCCATTTTAATTTTCAGAAATGTATGTCCATAGTATTTTTCCATTGCCTGGATCAATGGCCATTGCCGATTTTTGCGCACCCCCCAGTGTTACCATAACGGTTTTATTGTTCAATAAAATATCAAACCTGGGGCTTTCTTCTTTTTTCTTTAATTGGGTAAACGGTTTTTCCTGAACTGGTACTATTCGCCATAGTTGTTTACCGCTTAGACCGTAGCGCGCAATAACCCTTGGCGCTGTTTCAAGCACGCTCTCCTTAAACTGCACCACAAAGCTGGTATCGTCCCAGGTGATAAACCCTGCATCAAAAAAAACATGTTGGGCCGGAACACTGTCGAGTGAATTCACATAATGGTATTTGGCATAATATTTTTTCTGTTGGTTGAATTCCCTGAAATTTCCGGGATGAAAAAATCCGGCCCTGTCATGCACTGCTATATCCTGGTTTATGCGTAAAACATGTTTTTTATCGTTATTCCCAACTAGTATGAAATAATATTTCGCTGTTTTTTTGCTGTTATTCCTTATTTCATCGCGCCTCACAAAAGCATTTTTTGAAGAGTAATAATAATACTCATCACCCTGTGCACTTTTTATTTCAAGGTAATCTTTATCATTGGTGCTGAAATTAATATACGCGCGGGCTTCGGCAATCTGGTCGCCAAGCAGTTTTTCAAACCCGTCATTACCAATAATAATTTTTCCGGTATAAATATTCCTCGCAACAAGTCCGCTTCCTTTGGGTGTAAAAAATATTGTATCGCCTATAACACGCCCTCCGTTAAATATATCCCAGGTTGAGGCGGCATCGGTACCG
The DNA here is from genome assembly GCA_035628535.1 of Flavobacteriales bacterium. GTDB lineage: Bacteria > Bacteroidota > Bacteroidia > Flavobacteriales_D > UBA2798 > DASPJQ01. The sequence goes on from DASPJQ010000313.1 coordinate 4,137, forward strand.
GTTTTATGTTCTTTCACAAAAATCTCGCTGTGCAACACTTTTTTTGTTTCGGCATCAAGTATGGAAAGTACATTGCGTGTTTTTTCCCAATTGTAGTTTTCTTCGTCCAATTGCCAGATGACCGCGCCCTTTGACCCGTTTGCATAAAACGTTTGCTGGGTATAGGATAATTTCCACCCGGGTGAACCGGTTTTGCCTGTTGGTGCATGTGAACGGTTTCCGCTAAACGCCAAAATTATGGGAACAACAATGCTGCTGAGTACACTTGTTAATATAATGAATCCAATAAAACAACCCAGTTTGTTTACTGCTTTTATGGTTTTTCCATCAACGGTGTAAGCGGTTTGCGAA
>DASPJQ010000314.1:0-13216 GCA_035628535.1 Flavobacteriales bacterium
TTCACCGAACTGATCTGGACTTTTATTTCACGCAAAGGTGGCACAAGAATTGCCTGTTGCAAACACGTTTCAAGGTATTGCTCAAAGGCCAGGGCCTCGTATTGTTTTAGTTCATAGTCAAGGCGCGGGCGGTAGAACCAATTAGAACCCAATTGCATACACTTGTTTTTTACTTAAATTAAAAACGAAATGTTTAAATAAAGGGTTTCAAATTCTTGGCCATTTGCGAAATACCGCACATATTTGTAATTAACACTTTACCAATGACTAAACTTTATTCGTACGTGGCGCTTGCGGCCATTGCAATTGGCTTGTTTTCATGTGTTCCGGCCCGTAAACTGGAAGAAACCGAAGCAAAACTTAAACAATGTGAAAATGACATGGCCACGGCCAAAACCCGGGCCGATGAGCTTGAAAAAGCCAGCAAGGACATGGAAAAAGAAATGCGCACCATGAAAGAGGCCAATGCAGCTTTACGGGGCGATACAACCATTCTTGGCACCTCGTTGCGCGTAATGAAAGTGCAATATGACAAAATCAACGAACTCAACCGTGAAATACAACGCCAGCTTGAGCTGTTGCGCAAGGGCTCAGAAGAAGACAGCAAAAAACTGGCGGGTGACCTCGAAGTAACGCGCAGGGAACTGCTCATGAAAGAAGAGTCGCTTAAAATGACCGAACGCGAACTCGATTTGCGCAAACGCGAACTGGAAGACCGCGAAAAACGCATTAAGGAGCTCGAATCGCTTATTGCCAAAAAAGACGAAGCCGTTCGCGCTTTGCAGAAACTGATTGAAGATGCATTGTTGAGTTTTAAAGATAAAGGCCTTACCGTTGAAACCAAAAACGGAAAAGTTTATGTGAGCATGGAAGCCAAGCTGCTTTTCGCCTCTGGAAAATATAATGTTGACCAGGAAGGGAAAGAAGCGCTCATCAAACTGGCCAAAATCCTTGAAACGCAAAAAGACCTTGAAGTGTTGATTGAAGGGCATACCGATACGGATGTCATCAAGTCGCCAAACGTACCAACCGATAATTGGGAGCTGAGTGTGCTGCGTGCCACCTCGGTTGCCAAACTTATGTTAAAGGAAAGCAAAATGGAACCGAAGCGCATTACGGCTGCCGGCCGCAGTGAATTTTTACCCGTTTCGGCTGACAAAGCCAAGAACCGCAGGATTGAAATTATTTTGATACCAAACCTGGATGAGTTGTATAAGTTGATTGATAATAAATAGTCGTTATCTGTTACCAGTTATTGGTTAATGGGAACGGAGAACGTTTTTCAAACAATAGCAGCAGGGGTGCCACAAGTTATTTAAATATAAATTATGCGTGCTATTTAACACGTTATATTGGCGCCTGACCATTAACCATGGCGAATAATTATTAACCCCCTGAACAAGCCAGTTTGGTCGGAACGACATTTTGATAACGCAATAAACCGAAATCATAAGCCCAGCGGGGCGAAACCTATGAAAAAAATAGTTATTTTATCCTCAGTAGCCATCGTCTCCATTTCCCTCATCGAATGCAAATCCATGGCTAAAGCCGCTGCGCGTTACTGGACCAAACAACAAATAAAGGAATTCAAATCAAAATGCAACGAGGGCGTAAAAAACAACAAACTTATTGGCAATGCCAGTGATTTTTGCGATTGCGCCACCGACAATCTTTCGGAAAAATTTCACAGGTATGAAGATGTGAAAGCCATGGGCATTCTTGAAATCATTAAAGAAGCGAAGGATTGCGCAAAGAAATAGTCATTCACGTGAATTGGTATATCTGTGCAACTGTTATACGTTTTTCAACACGGTAAAAGTTTTGGAGATACATCAATTGCAAAATTATTCAACCACGTATTTGGCCTATTCACACAAGATTTACAGGTGAATCAAGTTTTTGTATATATACATCGGCATTTCCTGAAGTATCGGCTGTAAAATTTAAGATCCCGCTGCCCGGATCAAAATCGGGCGTATGACGGAACAGGCCCGCAGTATTATATTTTTACTTCCATCAACTTTACACACTGTGCCCCATTGTTGCAGGTGCCGCCCGAAGCCTTAACCCACCAATATTTTGAGTGCGGAGGGTGAACTGGAAATAAATGAATACAACCAATAAAAAGAGTTTTTTCACAGGCCCGGTTTGGATAACGATATTAAACCTGGCTAAAGAAACCAAAGGAAATTAGAAAACGCAGGTAAACAAAAAAACCATTCTTTGGAATGGCTTTTATAATTGCATTTCGGTGTCTTGTGTTTAACCTGCTATCTCTAATAAACACTGCGTTTATCCTCAATCTTAGCCAACTCACGAATGGCCTGGTATGCATCGTTTTGTGCGCGCTGGCGCAGCATGTTGGTGAGGTTCATGCGTAAATCGGTTTTCTCTTTGTCTTTTAACGGTTGCGCTTCGGTAATACCGGTAATAACCACAACATATACCGCACTCTTTCCTTTTAAAGGAATACTCATGTCGCCTGGTTTGTTCATGGCAAACACCGAACCGATTACTTCGTTTTCATAACCCATGGACTCGGGGAACTGGTTTGATGAGAAACTCAATTCACCTTCCTTAATGGGCAGGTTCAACCGCTTTGAAAGTTCCTCAAGCGATTTGGCGCCTTTCATTTTTTTAGCTTCCTGCTCACCTTTTTTCTGAATAACAACCTGGGCCTTCATGATCTCCTTTACGTCTTCAAATTCAGGAACCCCTTTTTCTTTTACATTGTCCAGTTTGATCACAATATATTTATCGTTGAATATAACGGGGTTTGGACTTACGTCACCTTCAGTCATGCGGTGGATTTCGCGTGCCACCGAACGGCCGCCCTGCGTTCCTCCCTTGCTCTGGTTGCCCATACCCATGTACATGTTTTGCGGGTTTTCATCAACCGCTTTCTGGTTCCAGGCAATTTCATTTTTCTTTACAGTAAGTTTCATTTTTTGCGCCACTGCCTGAAAATCATTTGCGCTTTTCAGGTTTGATAAAAACTCAACGGCCCTGGCACGTACGGCCATATCGGTTTCCCTTAGGGGACGCACCTTCACGTCAATTGTTGCAGCCTTTACGCGCTTTGCTTCACGTTTACCGGTCACCTCAAGTATGTGTACGCCAAAACTTGTTTTAACCACCTGTAAATCGTTTATTTTTCCTTCAAAGGCCGCTTTTTCAAATTCGGGCACCATGCGTCCTTTTGAAAACCAACCTAAATCACCGCCTTTGTCCTTGGTGCCATCCGTACCAAATTTTGCAGCCATGGCTTCAAAGTTTTTGTTTTTGCGAATGACCCTAATTATGCTGTCGGCACGGGGCTTGGTTTCCTTTTCATCGCCACGCAATAAAATATGGCGCGCACTTACTTCGGTTTCCATTTTTGTGTCGCGTACCTTTACCACTTTCCAGAATTCACCGTTCATGGGATCGGCCGAAAGGAACGGACCTATAATCGTGCCGGAATCGGCTTTTTGTACCAATGAATCCATGTCGGCAGGGAAAGTTCCTGCTTCGCTCCACTGGTCATTAAACACTTTTGTTTCGGCATAGGTCATGACAAAGGCCGAATCATTTTTTGCCGTTTTGAATTGTTCAGCAATTCCTGCGGCATGTTTTCGCGCTTCTTCCTTATCGGCCTCGCTCGGCTTCAAATCAAATTCAACCCATGAATAGGCGCGTGATCCTGCCGTTTCATATTTCTTTTTGTTTTTATTCTTTTCGTAATATTCCCTGATCTCTTCATCAGTAACCTTAATGGTTGAGTCGGGAATTTCGCCAAACGATTTGGTAATAAAACGTATTTTGTATTTGCGGTTGTTGGCAATGTGGTTCTGCTCTATTTCAGCAGTAGTCACATAAAGCCCCTGTTTGATCATGTTGAAATACTTTCCAATCCTGCGGTTATCTTTAACGGGCGTTTCAAGGTTATTTACCCACCAGGCTTTTCCATCGGGACTGCGCTCAATGCGCTGGCGCCAGGCTATTACGCTGTCAACTGAAAACTGTTGTGCGCGGTTCTGGAACATGGGTGTGCTGCGCACATACTCCTGAATGTTGTTCCCGAAAATAAGATCGTTCAGCTCGGAAGGAGTGATTACAAAATTAAAGCTTGCCAGTTCCTTATCAAAAATAATGCGGTTCACCATTTGGTTCCACACATCCTCGCGTATGTTGTCTTGTTGTTCTTCGGTCAGGTCAGGATTGTTTTGTTTTGCTCCGTTGATTTGTTCAGCAACTTTACGCTCATACTCAAGTGTACTTATTTCGGTACCAAAAACCTCACCGGCAACCTGCTCGTCAGGACCATTGCCACCACTGCCGCGGCCTCCAATTAAATCGCCAAGTACAAAAAGAATCAACGCCCCGGCTACTACGCCAACCACCAACGTTGAATTGCTCCTTATTTTTCCAATAATTGCCATGTGTCAGAAAATTTAAACTTTTATTATGGGCTGCGAATATACACACGATAATTGAATTACGGGTCCATTTTTTTGATCCTAAAGACTTTTTAACCCAGATTTGCAATTGACACTGCGATTTGTTTTTTTATATGAATAAAGTCATTGACCGGCAAGGCCTTGCATGGGTTAATAAAAATCCGGCAAAAAAGCGTGTTCAACCTGTATTGACCGTATTTTTACCGTCCTATTCAAAATACATATGGCTCGTTTATTAACCGGAATTCAGGCAACAGGTATACCCCATTTGGGCAATATTTTAGGGGCCATAAAGCCGGGCATTGCCCTTTCAAACCAACCGGGTAATGAGGCTTTTTATTTTATTGCCGACCTGCACTCCATAACCCAGGTAAAAGATGCCGCGTTGCTTAAGCACAATACGTATGCAACAGCAGCGGCATGGCTGGCCTGCGGGCTTGATACCGGAAAGAATGTTTTTTACAGGCAAAGCCGTGTGCCGCAGGTAGCCGAATTGACCTGGTACCTCAATTGCTTTACCCCTTATCCCATGTTGTTAAACGCACATTCGTTTAAAGATAAACGCGACAGGCTCAGCGATGTAAATGCAGGTTTGTTTACTTACCCGGTGCTAATGGCGGCCGATATTATTTTGTATAATGCGCATTTTGTTCCCGTTGGCAAGGACCAGGTGCAACACCTTGAGATAACCCGCGACATTGCCTCAGCCTTCAATCGGTTAATGGGCGAAGTTTTTGTGATTCCCGAAGCAAAAACCGATGAACGCGTTATGTTGATTCCAGGAACCGATGGTGAAAAAATGAGCAAGTCACGTAACAACATTATTAACGTTTTTCTTCCCGAAAAAGAACTCAAAAAGCAGGTGGGTTCCATTGTTACCGATAGTACTGATATTAATGATCCGAAAGACCCCGAAACCTGCCTGATTTATAAACTTTACAGCCTCATTGCCAGTAGTGAAGAAGCTAATATAATGGCTCAAAAATTAAAAGCGGGCGGTTACGGCTACGGCCATGCCAAAGCCGATTTGTTAAATGCCATCCTGACACAGTTCAATGAGCCGCGCAGGATTTTTGATCATTACATGAATAATTTACCTGAACTTGAAAAACAGTTGAAAACCGGTGAGGAAAAAGCGGCTGCCATAGCGAACGAAAAACTGAAGCAGGTAAGAGATAAATTGGGCCTGTTAAGCTAAAATTGCTTGACACCAATGCATAATTAATTACTTTTGACACCGTGAACGAAAAATCCTATTCCATTTCAAAACCGCTTACACTGGGTGAACGTGTAAAAGAGTATTTGGTGCTTGGAAAACACCGCCTTTCATTAACCGTTGTTATCTCGGCCTTTTTAGGTTATTTGCTTACCGGAAAACTGGTGTTGAATGAAATTTTGTTATTGACCGGAGGTGGATTTTTATTGACACTTTCTTCCAACGCATTCAACCAGGTTTGGGAGCGCGAGTATGACAAGCTTATGCAACGCACACAAAGCCGTCCCCTGGTAAAAGGCTCACTTTCGGTAACCGAAGCGGTAATTTTTGCCATTGTAACCGGTGCTGGCGGGCTCATTTTATTATTGCTGTTGAATTACCTTAGTTTTATTCTTGGCGCATTAAGCATTTTCCTGTATGTTTTTGTGTATACACCCATGAAACGCATAAGCCCATGGGCCGTTTTCATTGGTGCATTCCCTGGTGCCATGCCACCGCTTATGGGATATGTTGCTGCCACGGGTGACTTCGGACTTGTACCAGGCATTTTATTTTTAGTACAGTTCATGTGGCAGTTCCCGCATTTCTGGGCCATTGCCTGGGTGTTGGATGATGACTATAAAAAAGCCGGTTACAGGTTGCTTCCCAGCAAGTTTGGCCGTAATAAAACCAGCAGTTTCCAGGTTGTTGTCTATACCATTGGCTGCGCCATAACAAGTTTTGCCCCATACCTCATTGAAGTGCCCGGTATTGGCGCTATTACAGCCGTTTCGGCCGCTATTATGGGAGCTGTATTTTTAAAATACGCGTTTGTATTGCACAGCACGGGTGAAATTAAAGATGCGCGCAAACTCATGTTCGCCTCTTTTATTTATTTGCCCCTTTTGCAGATAATTTACGTAATTGATTTTTATATATGAATGCGGGTTCTCAAACCATTGACAATGCCACCTCGGCAGGAGGCGGCAGGTTATTTGTCATCAGTCCCATGAAAGAGCGTGCGAAAAAAAGCATGCTGTATTTTTCCATTGTGAGTATGATCATGCTTTTTGCGGGGTTAACCAGTGCAGTAATTGTTTCAAAAGGTGGAAATTTTTGGGTTTCCACCAGGTTGCCTAATGCATTTTACATCAGCACCACGCTTATTGCCATAAGCAGTGTATTCATTTTCATGGCGCAAAAAGCCATTCAAAAAAACAATTTCAACCTCACCAAAACCATGTTGCTGGTGTCTCTTTTACTAGGCATTGGTTTTGGTATTTACCAATATTTGGGATACAAACAATTGGTTGATGGCGGTTATTTTTTTACCAGCCGTATTCTTGACGATGAAGGTAATTTTGTTCCTACCGGTAAATACGGTAGCGATTTTACGGTGACCTGGAAAGGTGAGCACCTCAGGTATGAAAATGGTATTTTTTATAAATCAACCGGGCCGTTAAGCGAACAGGAAAACCTGAAATTAAAATGGACGCGCAACACGGCAAGTTCATTTATTTACATACTAACGTTCCTGCACCTGCTGCACATGGTGGGTGGAATCCTGTATGTATTGTTCGTGACCATTTTTGCGTTTCAATTGCGCTTTGATTCATCTAACTACTTGAAAATTAAGCTAGCCAATATATACTGGCATTTTTTAGGTTTGCTGTGGATTTATTTGTTCGTGTTTTTACAATATATTCATTAAACTTGCACCCAAAATATTTATAGTTTTAACCCCAAAACGTATTTATGTCAGATCATCATCATCACGCGGCACCTGCTGTAGACTTAAATGGACCCGCCTGGGGCGGTAAGATTTCGCCTTTCAAAGTTAGTTACGGTAAATTAATGATGTGGTTTTTCCTGGTTTCCGATGCATTGACATTCGGGGGCTTGTTAACTGCTTATGGATTTGCGCGTCATGCTTACACCGGTGCATGGCCTTCTTCAGAAAAGGTATTTACACACTTCCCGTTTGTTGATCACCACACACCAATGCCATTGATTTATGTGGCGTTCATGACATTCGTTCTTATTGTAAGTTCTGTGACAATGGTGCTTGCCGTTGAAGCGGGCCACCGTATGGACAAACGCGGTGTTATTTTTTGGTTAGGCTTAACGGTACTTGGAGGTTTGATTTTTGTAGGCTCACAAGCCTGGGAATGGACAACGTTCATTGCAGGGCCTGACAGTAACTTCTGGAATTTTGGCCCTGATGGTGATAATGCCACGCTTTGGTACAATTCGTATGGCGCTCCCCAGCCCGGGCATGAACACGGTGATATAGCACATAGTCCACAACACTACGCCATGTTTTTCTTTTTCATTACAGGCTTCCACGGTTTTCACGTATTCTCCGGTGTCGTCATAAACATCATTATATTAATACAGGTAATACAGGGTGTGTTTGAAAAACGTGGTCACTACGAAATGATTGAAAAAATTGGTTTGTACTGGCACTTTGTTGACCTAGTATGGGTGTTTGTATTTACTTTCTTTTACCTGTTATAAACCTAACGCGAACCATTAAAATATAAAGTCACATGGAAGACAGAGATGATATCATAGAGTATTCATTATACAGCCATCACAGTGAAGAAGAAGGCAAAAAAATCCGTAAAAAGATTCTTTTTGTAACAATTCTCCTTACCATTATCACAACCGCTGAAATCTTAATGGGTGTTACGCTTTCCAAAGGTAAAATGGAACATACCGATGCCTGGATGTGGATCAAACTTGGCTACGTAATTCTTACACTGGTTAAAGCCGGATATATTGTGATTGTGTTCATGCACCTGGGCGATGAGCGTAAAGCGTTCAAATGGTGTATCCTTGCCCCTTATATTTTATTCATTGTTTACCTCTTTGTCATTTGCCGTCATGAAGGCCTTGCCGTTATATGGGGTGGCGGTTACGGTTGATACAATCAGAACTTAATAATACAGAAAGCCTGTCCCGTTCGGATGGGCTTTTTCTTTTTTTATTTGCAGATTAGCAAATGAACGAAACAATCCACCCGACTAAGGTCTATCTGAACGAAGGGGGTACTATAAACAAGCTCAATCTGTTGCCCAAAAGCCTGTTGGCCTAAAATCAAAGTCATGCGTAAGAGCCGTTCCGCCTCCTGATTTAGTCTGTTAATTCCCGAATTTGCTAATTAACTCACACACTATTCCCTTTTGCATTAAATTCACGCCTTGAATGAAGCGCTTTAAAAAAATACTCATGATGGTACTGGTTATTTTTGGTCCCATCAGTTTCTTTTATTTTCTATCGCGCGGTGAATACCATTTCAAAAAATTGCCTTACCTGAGTGATGATAAAAACGGCAAACCTGCATCCTATGATTCATTTGCACTGACCGACCAGTTTGGTCAAACCCTTACACCCGATTCGTTGAAGGGGCATTTGGTTGTGGTGAATTACATGGACAAAGGCTGCCCGTATGATTGCAAAATGGACGGTCAAATGATGAAACTGGTGGTATACAAAGAAATTACGGGAGCATCGGGGTTCAGGGATGTTATTTTAATTACTGAAGTGAACGATTCCGTAGCGGCTAACCGCAAGCGCATACAGGAGTCGCTTGACGTGGATGGTAAACGCTGGAAATTTGTTTACAGCAAGGAGTTTTCATTTTTCAACACCATGATCAATAAATCAAATCCGTATACCACTGATGACAAAAAATACAAGGACGGAAAAGTATACCAACGCTCCATGCTTTTGCTGGATAAGGAATTAAAAATACGCGGCTTTATTGACAACTCGGCCAACATCGAATTCAAACGGTTGAATGAAGAGATGAGGCTTTTGAAAAAGGAATACGCGAAGAGTAAGAAGGTTTTATAGTTTCTGATTCCCGGTTCCTGGTTAAGGAACTTCGGAAATCCGGATATGATCAGAGGCAGGAACGTTTCTGACACCGCGTAAAAACAAAATTTGCTTGCAATGGGGTGTATACATTGTGCCGTAGTTCCCGATAACGGGAGTGTGAGAAAGTAACCGAAGCGCAAAACACGGGCCAACCCTCTGTGTCTCTGCGCCTCAGCGAGAAATAAAAAAATTAAATATACATTGAAAACAAAGCTAAAATATCTTCTGTGCGTGCCGGTTGTTTCGCTCGCAGCATGTTCCGGCCCCGACAATTCGGAACCCGAAATTCGGAATTCGGGATTGCCCATTTATGGTGAACGTTATTACGATGAAGAAAAAAAAGACACCGTTTACCACCAAATACCCGACTTTGAACTGCTCAACCAGGACAGCGTACGTTTAACGCAAAAAGACCTGGAAGGAAAAATTTTTATTGCCGATTTCTTTTTTACCAGTTGTCCTACTATGTGCCCGGTTATGACCAGTGAACTGAAACGTGTAGCAAAAGCCATTGAAAAAATGGATGATGTTATCATTGTTTCGCATACGGTGGACCCCGAAACCGATACCCTTGCTACATTGCGCGCGTATGCAAAAGACAATGCCATTGACACCAAAAAATGGTGGTTTTTATGGGGACCCGAAGATTTTATTCATAACCATGGTGGCGAGGGGTATATGCTGGCCGCGTCACGCGACTCTGCCGCACCGGGCGGATTTTTACACGCCAGCCAGTTTGTATTGGTTGACAAACAAAAACGTATACGCGGCATATACGATGGATTACAGAAAAAAGAAGTGGAACAATTGATCAAAGACATTGATAAACTAAAAAAAGAATATGAGCAAAACAGTACAGCAGCCAATTGATTACGAACAAAAATACCGTAAGCTTATAATTACCTGTTCCATTATTATACCGTTGGCCGTGGCCGCCTTATTCGGTATAAAAATTAAGGGGGCCGATTTCTCATTTTTACCACCCATTTATGCCACCATTAACGGCATAACGGCCATGGTGCTTGTTATTTCATTAATGGCCATTAAAAATAAACTCATAACCATGCACCAGCGGTTAAACACGCTGGCGGTTATTTTATCCTGCGCTTTTTTGGTAATGTATGTATTGTACCACATTACCTCGGAAGAAACCAAATACGGAGACATTAACCACGATGGTACGCGCGATGCGGCCGAAACCCTGGCCGTTGGCGGATTGCGTTACTTGTATTTTGTTTTGTTGGTTTCGCACATTGCTTTAAGCGTTATCATTATTCCTTTCGTGTTGTTTACTTATGTAAAAGGAATGAGCATGAAAGTTCCGTCACATAAAAAACTCGCCAGGGTTACGTACCCCATGTGGTTATATGTTGCCATTAGCGGTGTGGTGGTGTATTTGATGCTGTCACCTTATTATAAATAGACATGAAACCTGGGATGTGAGGTATGCGATATGGGTAGAGAGATGCTGGGACCATGCAGGCCTATGGTTTTGAACAAGCGCGAAATAATTTTAGCAATTAATTCTCAGGTAATCTTGGTGGCCTTTTGTTACCCCTGTGGTCAAAAAAATGAATAGTATTTTCCCCATAGTATACGCTGGCAACATCCGCTACTACTCGCTTTTGAAACGCGAACCTTTTCCCATGTTTGATAAGCATGAACATTATGTGAAACAAACCTACCGCAACCGGTGTACGATTTATGGCGCCAATGGCAAACTTGATTTAATTATACCTGTAGAAAAAGGCAGGAACGGCCATCAGACCATGAAGGACGTAAAAATTTCGTATGCGCAGGATTGGCAGCGCCTGCACTGGAAATCGATGGAGTCAGCCTACCGCAGTTCACCGTATTTTGAATTTTACGAGCATAAATTTGCGCCTTTTTACGAGACAAAAACCAATTATTTGGTTGACTTTAATGTAAAAATACAGGAAATACTTTTTGCTTTGTTGGATATTGATTTTTTCCCGGTATTTACAACTTCGTATGAAACGCAAGGCATACATGATTTTCGCTCACTGGCCGATCCGCTTACCAAAGTTGAAGCCGGTTTTAATTCCTATATACAGGTGTTTGAAAGCCGCCATGGGTTTATTGAGAATTTAAGTATTTTGGATCTGCTATTTAACTGCGGACCGGAAGCGGCAACATTCATCTGAAAAATTTACTGACGCCCTAATTGTTTTTTTCCTTCTCCAACAACTCGGTATTGGCAATCCATAAAGCAAAATACGGATTTGCCGCTTCTTGTTTTTGCAGCACCAGTAAAAACGAACTGTCAAACCACATTTTTTTTGGTTTTGGTTTATTTTCCTCCTCAGGCGCTTCTGCAGCCGCTGTTTCCATGGTTGCCTCTGTTTCTATTTCAGCACCGTACTCATTTAATACAAACGCATTGCGTTGGCAGGCTTTAATGACAACAAAGGGAAATCCACCAGCCGTAAACTTTGCATGCTCAATTTGCTTGTAATTGTGTTCAAGGTTGAAACTTATTTTTGGTATGATCAATTCGTCCTCAGCGTTAATGCTAAATTTCCAGGCCAGCGATTGGTTCGCCTTTTCTTTGGTTCCGATTGCAATTTTTTTGGTTATTTCTTTATGCAGGTTTGCAAACGTTGTTCCAGGTGTTCCATGTGATTTATATAAAATAAGCGAATGGTTCCTGTTCGTGGTTTTTAGTTCAACTATAAAATCATCATCACTTTTGTAATATAAAATGTCAACCATTCGCATCAGGTCATAATCATGCGGCCCTAATCCAAATGATTGAACCTTTTCAGTATTAAACGTAAGATAGTCCTGGTAATCATTAAATGGCTGTTCAAAAGGCAAAAGCTTGGAAAATTCGGCCTTTACCCGAATGGTATCACCCCGAACAATTGTTTCTATTTTATATTCATCGGGTTTTAAAACCTGCTTGTAACTTGTTGAAGCATTCAGCATGGAAAGGTCCTTATAGCTTGCGGGAATGTTAATTGGATTTTCTATAACTTTTCGTATCCCATCCCATGCAAACAATAAACTGGCACAATAAACCGTATTTTTTTTTAAATCAAGCTTATGTTCCAGGGTTGGAACAAAACCGGTTCGTTTCAGGCCGTCAAGCTTTTTCACCATCGGCATTTTTGTAGCCTTGCGCATCACAATTTTTTCTTCCGCCTCTGGCAACTCTTTCTCTTTTTCCGCTTGCTTTTTTTCTCCGCAGCTACTTACCAAAAATAACATGGCCAGGCATAAACCAATTGACAATTTATGCATTGTTTTAAATATGCTGCACATGCATTTTTTTATTTGAAATCTAACGGCATCGTTACTTTAACACCAATGTGTTGTTGCCCAGATAGCCATCGGAATTCGTTTCTTTTTAATTGTTCGATTTCATGTTTTTAATTTTCCTCAAAGTTCCCATTCTTTGTCAGTAATATACACCGTTCCCTTAAAATGTGAAACCAGCGTGTTTTCCTGGTTGTGGATGGTTACCGCATACAATCCCACCTTATTGCCGCGCGAAACTTCTTTGGCTTCAACCGTTAACACATCACCTTCTTTAATTTGTTTTATATGCGAGATGGACGTTTCAATGCTCACCGCTTTTTTTCCGTAACTGTTGCTGGAAAAAGCCAGCGCGCTGTCAGAAAGCGAATAGGAAATGCCACCGTGCGCAATGCGGAACCCGTTAAGCATGTTGGTCCCG
>DASPJQ010000315.1:0-2677 GCA_035628535.1 Flavobacteriales bacterium
GTATACATCGGCATAACTGGCGTACATGTCAATTTTCCCATCATGGTTCAGGTCACCAATACCTTGCGAAAGTATGCGGTTCGTAGCGTAAATTAAACCTTCGCTGTCATGCGTAAAGGTAAAGTCACCGTTGTTGATGTACATCAAATGGTCGGTACCTGAAATGAAAATATCCACAAAACCATCATTGTTAAAGTCCTCACTCACCACGTTCATCCCGAAAATGGATGTTGTTGATGCCATGCCTGAGCTTGAAATTACATCGGTAAATACACCCGAACCGTTGTTCTGCATCAACTGGCTGTTGATGTTGTAATTCAAAATCATGCAATCGTTGTCACCATCGTTGTCAAAATCATTGAACGTTGTGCTCCAACCCTGCGCCCCCGAACGCAACCCGGTAAAATTGGTCACGTCCTGCGTATAGGTATAATCACCGTTGTTCAAAAAAATCTGGTCAATCCTGCGCGGATCAGAACTGCTGGTTACCGACTGGCGGCAATGTGTAATAAAAAAATCCTGTTTGTCATCGTTGTTGATATCGCTCCAAATACTAGCATAGTTACCGCTATTGTCAGATGCAGGTACCGTAGCCAGCGGAATTAGCGATTGGTCAAACGTCCATCCTCCTGCACCGTCACCCACATAAATGTGTGACATGGCCACATCGTTGCATACCACGGCATCAAGTTTGCCATTATTATTTATATCAAAAAAGTTGGCGCCCTGCACAAAAATGGATCCCGCTCCTGTAGAAGTTGAAACATCCAATGAAGTAAATGAACTTGCCCCTGATGCATTGGTAAGAATATACGTTGTTGACACATCGCCCCAAAGCAAATCGGTCAGGCCATCGTTGTTATAGTCGCCAGCGCACATACCCCATGGATCGCCAATGGTAACGCCCGGGAAAGAATGCTCGGTCCAGGTCCCGGTTGAACCCTGTAATTCAACAACCATTGTCGTATTAAAATCAGTGCGGATAATGTCATCCAAACCATCGTTATTCAAATCAACAACCCCCACTGCGTTACCACTGTGCAAAACAGGTGTTGGCAATGTATCGGTCACATCAATAAAAGGAACTTCCGGGGGAGTAGTGCCAGCCCCTACCGTTACATCCAGCTGGAAATTTCCGCTTGAAGAGCCATCAAATCCATCAACCACGATATAATATGTTGATGAGGGGGCCAGCATCAAATTGGTGATATACGAATTGTATGGGTTGGTATACGCAGGACTTTGGCAGCCGTCTTCCTGGCAGGCATACGGTGTACCTGAACAACTTGACTGGTATACATATAGCTGCGAGTCAAAATCGGTGGTGGCCACGCAAACACTAATATCAACATATTCGGTTAACGCACCGGTTGTATATTTATACACCCTGTCCTTGCCTCCACCGCCATTGCCCGCATCGGCACAAACCTCAAAATAATTATCAATTGAACCACTTGTATTACCGGTATTTGAAAAGGGTAACGAAGTAATGGTTTGCGCTGAACCACAGGCTTCGCCTCCCTGGGCAAACGTATCGATCGAAATCAGTGCAAATAAGGACAGTAGAATTCTTTTCATAGTGTATCACTTGTTTGCTATAAAGATATAAAATTCAACCTAAATGGTCTTAACAACACAAACATTTATTGTTCTTTTTTACAACGAAAAATTGCGTATTTTAAGGGACTGAATTTTACTTGATTTTTCACGGACATGGAACAGGTTACTCCTTATAAACCAACGAATAAGATACGCATTGTTACGGCCGCCAGCCTTTTTGACGGGCACGATGCAGCCATTAACATCATGCGCAGGATCATTCAAAGCACCGGTGCCGAAGTTATTCACCTGGGGCATGACCGGAGCGTAGAGGAAGTGGTTAATTGCGCCATTGAAGAGGACGCCCAGGCCATTGCTATGACCAGTTACCAGGGCGGGCATACCGAGTATTTCAAATACATGTATGATTTGCTGAAGGAAAAAGGCGCAGGCCACATCAAAATTTTTGGTGGCGGTGGCGGAACCATTTTGCCCGATGAAATAAAAGATTTACAGGATTACGGCATCACGCGCATTTACCACCCCGATGACGGGCGTGCACTCGGGCTTCAAGGTATGATCAACGACCTGATGAAAAAAAGTGATTTTGCCGTTGGCGATAATTTAAACGGTGAGGTCACGCATTTAAGCGTAAAAGACAAAAAAGGTATAGCGCGTTTAATTTCAGCCGCTGAAAATTTTCCGGAAAGCGCACGGCCTTACCTGGATAAAATCAAAGAAAAAGCGGCCAACTCAAAAACGCCTGTTTTGGGCATAACCGGCACAGGTGGGTCAGGTAAATCAAGCATGGTTGATGAAATTGTGCGCAGGTTTTTGCTTGACTTCAGCGATAAAACGGTTGGACTTATTTCCGTTGATCCAAGCAAACGCAAAACCGGGGGTGCTTTGCTGGGTGACCGTATACGGATGAATTCCATTCGCAATGAACGCGTGTACATGCGTTCACTCGCAACGCGTCAAAGCAACCTGGCCTTAAGCAAATACGTGGGTGACGCGGTAAATATTTTAAAAGCGGCCGGGTTTGACCTTATTATCCTGGAGACTTCGGGAATCGGCCAGAGCGATACGGAGATCCTGGACCACAGCGATGCATCGCTCTACATCATGACCCCTGAAT
>DASPJQ010000316.1:0-5667 GCA_035628535.1 Flavobacteriales bacterium
GCAGGATACAATTATATCAAAAACAACATCAGCTATTCGCTCACGCTGGGTTTTGACGGTTTCAGGAACGGCCTGACCGATGCCTTTTCGATTTATACCAACATACACATGGGTGCGCTTACACTGGCAAACTCATTGCGCTGTAAAATAAAAAAAGGATTGTGGGTAAGGCTGGATGCCGGTTTGCTCAGCAGGGAGTTTTACAATTCACCAATGATAAAAATACTGTCAATTACGAATTGCCGGCCGGTTATTTTGTTATGGCAGGTATTCACTATAATTTTGGCGCTTCGGCATTCAAGCAAATTAATTTACTAGATTTGCTTTGATGCAAAACCGTTCAACCATTTGTTCGCTATCCACCGCTTCATCGGGGGCACTGGCTATTGTGCGCATGAGCGGTGAAAATGCATTAACTGTTTTTGCGCATTTAAGCAATGCCAAACTTAAAAGCCATGAAGCCAAACTTTGTCAACTGGTTTACCAAAACGAGTTGATTGACGAGGCCGTAGTGACATTTTTTGAAAAAGGGAAATCATTTACAGGTGAGGATACCGTTGAAATTACCTGTCACGGATCGCCTTATATCACGCAAAAACTGTTGGAGATACTTAACACGTGCGGTGCCGTACCCGCACAACCCGGTGAGTTTACCATGCGGGCTTTTTTAAACGGCCGTATGGACTTGTCACAGGCCGAGGCGGTGGCCGATTTGATTGCTTCGGAAAGCAAGGCCGCACATGACATTGCTATAAACCAAATGCGTGGGGGATTTTCGAATGAAATAAAACAGCTGCGCGAGGAACTGGTCAATTTTGCTTCCCTTATTGAACTTGAATTGGACTTTGCCGAAGAAGATGTGGAGTTTGCTGACCGGAAACAATTGATGGAGCTATTTGAAAAAATAAATACGGGAATTGAAAAACTTATTGCTTCATTTGAATACGGAAATGCTATAAAAAACGGTGTTCCTGTTGCCATAGTTGGTGCACCGAATGTGGGCAAGTCAACACTTTTAAATGTATTGTTAAATGAAGAAAAAGCCATTGTGAGCAACATCCCGGGAACCACCCGCGATGTGATTGAAGATACATTGACCATTGAAGGAATTCTTTTCCGCATTATTGATACGGCAGGCATACGGCAAAATCCCGACAGCGAAATTGAAAAAATTGGCATTGAACGCACCTATGAAAAAATCAAGCAGGCTTCACTTGTTTTGTACCTGGCGGTAATGGACGCTGATTGGGAAAGCAATGCCGAAACCGTTCACAACGCTTATGAAGAAGCCCAAAAAATACAGGATAAATTTCCTGAAAAAAAAGTGTGGCTTATTGGTACAAAATCTGACCTTATACCAAAAACAACCGATGCTTTGCTGTGGCCGCATAAAATTCCGCTTTTGGGCATATCGGCAAAAACCAGGCAGGGCATTGATGCTTTAAAACACCTTATGGTAGAGTACGTACGCAAGAAAGAAATAAATTACAATACCGTTGTTGTGACCAATGTGAGGCATCTTGCCGTGCTTAAAAAAGCGCATGCTTCGCTGGAGGCGGCAAAAAAGGGATTATTAAACCAATTAAGTGGCGACCTGGTTGCAATGGACATAAGAGCCACCATCCATTACCTGGGTGAAATTACGGGAACCATTTCAACCGAGGATTTACTGGGAAATATTTTCAGTAAGTTTTGTATCGGGAAATAAAAGACTTGCATTGTATAAGAGGGGCTTCCCGGACAAATAAATTTTTAAACAACCTTTCGTGCTTGCTCTACTCTTCCTATATTGCCAACCATTAATGACCACTCAAATTTGACATGGAGAATAAAAATGAACCGGTAAAAGGCAAACAACCCAATCCTGTAACCCCTGACGGGTCGTTGGGATTACTTGCTTTGGGATATCGCGGACTTATTGCCTGGCGCGAAGCAAAAAAAGAATGGGCCGAAAAAATGAAGCAGCAACAAAACGATGGAAAAAAAAGTTAAGAAACTGCTGATCGTGGGTTGGGACGCAGCCGACTGGAAAATAATAAATCCGTTGATGGATGCCGGCCTGATGCCTGCGCTGGAACAATTGGTCAACAATGGCGTTATTGGCAACATCGCTACGCTTGACCCACCGCTTTCACCCATGCTGTGGACATCCATTGCCACTGGTAAAACGGCCGATAAACACGGTATACTCAATTTTGTTGAACCACACCCCGAAAAAGCCGAAGTGCGTCCTGTTACATCAACAAGCCGCAAGGTTAAAGCTTTCTGGAATATTTTAAACCAAAACGGGTACAAGTGCAATGTGGTTGGCTGGTGGCCGAGTAATCCGGCCGAACCCATTAACGGGGCCATGGTGTCAAACCTGTATCAAAAATGTACCACAAAATTTGGAGAACCATGGCCTATGTCACCGGGAACCATTCACCCGCCATCGCTCAATGAAATCATGGCTGACATGCGCATTCACGCTGGTGAACTTACCCAGGCGCATCTGTTGCCATTTTTACCCGAGTTGCAGACCATTGCAAGCGAGCGTACGAAAGATGATCACATGGTTGAGAACGTGATGGGGCTTTTATCAGAATGTTCCACCATACACAACGCTGCCACATGGCTGATGGAAAATACCGAATGGGACGTAATGGCTGTGTATTATGATGCCATTGATGTTTGCTGTCATCATTTCATGAAATATCATCCACCGCAAATGCCAGGCATACCCGACAATTATTTTAAATGGTATAACGGTGTTGTAAGTTCCATGTACCGTTACCATGACATGATGCTGGAACGGTTATTAAAACTGGCTGGTGAAGACACAACCGTTATGCTCTTAAGCGATCACGGTTTCCATTCAGACCATTTACGACCGAAAACATTGCCAAAAGAACCCGATGCACCGGCACTGGAACACCGCTCATTCGGGATTTTAGCCATGAAGGGCCCTGGTATAAAAAAAGACGATCGTGTGTATGGAGCGACACTTTTGGACATTACGCCAACCATTCTTGATTTATTCGGTTTACCGGTGGGCCAGGATATGGATGGAAAAGTCCTGGCCTCGGTTTATGAAAAAGAAATTAAACCGGGTTTTATTGAATCATGGGAACATGTTGATGGCGAAACAGGCATGCACCCGGAAGAATTGCAGGAAGACCCCATTGCAGCGCAGGAAGCACTCAAACAATTGGTTGAGTTGGGTTATATTGAATCGCCCGGGGCCGACAAGGAAGAATACATACGCCAGGCCATTGGAATTTCAAATTTCAATCTTGCCCGTGTACTTATCAATAAACGCAAATTTGAAGAGGCTTTGCCAATTCTTGAAAAATTATACAGGGAGTTTCCGAAAACGCCCCGTTATGGTTTCAGGTATGCCTCGGTATTGCATAAACTTCGCAAGATGGAAGAATGCAGGCATGTAATAAACAGCATGCGCGTAAATGATAAGCGCGACCAACCACAACTTGATTTGCTTGAGGCATCGTTGTTGCTTTCTGAAAAAAAACCGTACAAGGCGCTTGATCATTTGTTGAAGGCTGAAAAAACCATTTCTCATATGCCATCGCTGTACCTTCAACTGGGAAGCGTTTACAACAGCATCAGTAATTGGGAAGATGCCATACGCGCTTACACCAAAGCACTTGAACTTGACCACGAAAATGCAGCAGCGTTTTCAGGTCGGGGCATTGCCTGTTTACACGCAAACAAATACGAAGAGGCCATAGAAGACCTGCTTGACAGTACCGGACTTGTTTTTCACAACCCGCATGCCCACTATTTTTTAGGTGAAGCTTTATATAAATATGGCGAGTTTGAAAAATCGGCCGAGGCCTTCAAGGTTTGCATCAGCATGGAACCGGGTTACCGCAGGGCTTATGCCTGGCTTGTAAAAATTTATTCAGAAAAAATAGTAGATGCCGAACAGGCAAAAAAGTACAAGGAATTTATGGAACAGCATATAAAAGGAACCGTAACTATTGTAAGTGGGTTGCCACGTTCGGGTACTTCCATGATGATGCAAATGCTTGCCGCTGGAGGAATGGAAATTTTAACGGATTCAAAGCGTGAAAAAGACAACAATAATCCCAAAGGTTATTATGAATACGATCCCGTAAAACGCATGGCAACCGACACCAGTTGGATTGCTGAAGCTAATGGCAAAGCGTTAAAAGTGGTTACGCAACTACTGCATTTTCTTCCGCCCAAATTCAGGTATAAAATTATTTACATGAAGCGTGACATGGGTGAAATCATGAAATCGCAACAGGTCATGCTTGGAAAGCCAACGAATGAATTGAATTTAACAATTGCCCAGGTCTTTGAAAAGCAGGCTGAAAAGGCACACACCTGGTTAAATGCGCAACCACATATTGAAGTGCTATGCGTTGACTACGCTGAAACCATTGGTTCTGCGGCAGAAACATCTTCAAAAATAGCTGCTTTCCTTGACCTGGATCTTGACCAGGAGGCTATGGCTAAGGCCGTTGACGGCAGCCTTTACCGCAATAAATCAAAAGTCAGTTCGTGAAAAAAATTAACTAAATGCATATACAACATTGGCATTCACTTAGTATATTTAGCACCTAACAAAAACGACACACATGAAAAAAAATTCTACTTTACAACAAAAACTTAAATCGTATTCAGCCGTTGCAGGTGCAGTTACTGCTGCTACTGCTGTAACAACCGATGCTGAGGCGCAAATTATTTACACCGATGTTTCACCGGACCTTGTGGTAAATGTAAGCGGTACAGGTTACAACTTTGATTTGAACGGTGACGCTACGGTTGATTTCACCGTTGGATTCCAGTCAGGAACGTATTCAGGTTTTGCGTACAACTACATTTTTGCGTATTCACTAACACCGACTACCAACCAAATTGACACCGTAAGTGGCGGAACCAGCGCTGCTCACAATGTAAATGATCCAATCAACGCAACCAACCTTTGGTCACCAGGCTATGGTACTTCAACTACGCACGCACTTGCCTTAAGTATCCCTTCATTAAGTTATAACATTGGTGACTGGGTTGGCGCAACAGACAAATACCTTGCGTTTAAATTCGCCATTGGTGCAAACACACATTATGGTTGGGCCCGTTTGGATGTTTCTTCTACTTCAAACAGTGTAACGGTTAAAGATTTTGCTTATGAAAGCATGCCAAGTACACAAATCCTTGCAGGTGCAACACCTAGTGCTGTTGCCGATATTGAGTTGAACAACATTACTGTGTTCAGCGCAGGAAAACAAATCAATGTTGACGTTGCCGACCTTCAAAATGCAAGTGTTATTGTAAGAGATTTGACGGGCCGCGCAGTGTATGCTTCAAACCTTAATAATTCATTTACACAAATCAATATGGACTCTGCAGCTGAAGGCGTGTATACTGTTACCGTTAGCTCAACTGACGGTCGCACAACCACCAAAAAAGTTGCACTGAGATAATTTAGATTAGATTGCTTTAAAAATGCTGTAAAGGCTGCTCCAAAAGGGGCGGCCTTTATTTTTTCAACAACACACCAATTTGATAAATGCTTGGATTCTTAAACGGCAAAAATTCTTTATATTCATCATTATCAGTATTTTTCGCGACAATAAAGCCTGATTTTTTATTGCCTGCAAGTGTTCATTTTTGGATGAACGGAGCACGTTTTTGCCCGGC
>DASPJQ010000317.1:0-2073 GCA_035628535.1 Flavobacteriales bacterium
AAAGCAGAGGTGAAAATTCAGCGGCCATACGTGAGCGCGTGATTAAAGCGCGGTTGATACAAACCAAACGTTTTGAGGAGCACAAAGGCATTTACTGCAATGCACACATGCACTCAAAAATGCTGTACACCATTTGCAAAATTGATGAAGCAGGCGAAATACTGTTGAAAAACGCCATGCAACGCCTGGGGTTAAGCGCGCGCGCGTATGACCGCATTTTAAAGGTGGCGCGCACCATTGCCGACCTGGAAAGCAGCATAAACATTGAAGCAAACCATTTGGCCGAGGCCATACAATACCGGAGTTTGGATAGAGAGGGATGGGCCGGATAATTAGCAAGTGAGCTGATGAACTAATTAGTGAGTGCTGATGGGCAAGTTTGATAATAGCAGTTAAGAGAAAGCACATGACACATAATTTTTGTACCGCCCGCCTATAAAAGTGAAGATTTCTTTCCGATCATTACAAGATACCGCTCGTTACAAGACCGGGCCTTATTTTATTTTTTAATCTGCATCCACCTTAATTTTATAGGAATAAACGATTAAATTTGGAAGATGAAACCACATTATTGTATAATTTTCTTGTTAAGTATTGGCCTGTTTACTGCGTGTAAGAAAAAAAATATGAAGTGAATAATACAGACCCTTGCCAGAATGTGCAACCGCTCAGCGCTAACTTTACAATTGTTGATGGCAATACCTGTAGCCCCGATGTTTCGGTTACCGATACTATTTTTGCCCGTATGGAATGGGGAGTAACAGGATTGGTGTCTGAAAATCCTATTTTATACCTGGATGCCTTGGATGAACGTGGTGCAAATTACACATGGATTATACATACGAAATATGCTGATGACACTCTTTCCAAAGTCAACGGTAATCGCTTTATTCCTTACAACCTTTACAGTATAAATGATTCATTGCAGAATAACGATAGCATTACCATAACACTCACTGTGACGGGCTCGTTGGATGCCTGCCTGACAGATCCCGGACAATTGACCTCGACTGTTACCCGTCACTTCATTTATGCTAAACGTCCATATAAATGGTTAGGAAAATTCATGGGCTATAACAAGGACAATCCTTCTGATACATTTACCATAACTATTGGTAAAACCCATACCATTGGGTTGTGGCCCTTAAAGCCGGATGATACTACCCTGGGATGTTATAATTTTCCAAAGGGATTAACGTCCTATACGGAAATAACTCAGTATTCATCCACAAAATTTAAGATTAATCATAACTTTTGCGATTGTTGCAATTCTTATTTTCAAGACTTTGGCAACGTATCAGTGGCTGAAGGAATTGGTATAATGACCGAACCCCATACGCTTGAGATTACATATTTTTACCTTGAAAAACTAGCTGGCGGGTCAATCATTCAAAAAAATAAGGTTTTTATCGGGCAACGTGTTTACTAATTAGCTAGCTTGAGAATCAGCAGATGAATTGGATTCGCAAATTAAAAAGTTCCTTGTTCTAAATTTATAGTTTTCAGTTCACACTTGTTCGTTCTTTGCTCGTTCAAAACTTCCTGATCGTATTGTCCTGCCTTTTAATTCTTTTCCAAATCATTGCCAATACCACTCCATAAATAACATGCCCAATGAGCGAACCAGCAAATGTAAACGGTGTCAATTTAAACATCATTTCCTGCGCTTCCCTGAACAAAACCAAAATGCACATCAACGATGCGAAAATAAAAAGCCCGTACAGCAAACCAATCAATATAATTCTTTCAGAACGCCTGAATTGGAACATCAGGACAAAAAATGCAACACCCATGCCGCCACCGTTACCGGCATAACGCCATAAATAACCCAGCACTGCATCGGGTTCATGGGTGTTTGTTAACCACGCACCAATTTTCGGGATAAAATCACTCCAGCCGTTTATAATAAACGGTACGCGTGATAAATCGTACAACGCAACCGCAACAATTCCTGCAAGCCATCCCTTTAAAATTACTTTGCCTATTACCGGAATTTTAATTCCTGCAATAATTACGGTTGCAAACGCTGGTAAAATAATGCTGAACAAACATACCTGTAACGGGACCAATCCC
>DASPJQ010000318.1:0-1736 GCA_035628535.1 Flavobacteriales bacterium
CTTGACTTGGGAATATCCATAGTCGTGTAGGTATAACGCAATGAACCTTTTTTTACCGTAAAAATATCATCAACTTTTATTTCACGCCCGGGTTTTACAGCACCATCGTGCATAATCACTTTGTTTTCGATACAGGCTTTAGCGGCTTCAGTACGGGTTTTGAACAACCGCACACACCATAAATATTTATCCATGCGCATAATTACCGTTATTTACGGCATAAATTTATGCATTATTTAAACGATATATGAAATTTAAAACAATCATAAAGTGGACATTTCGCATTCTACTTCTCGTTTTTGTCATCATTCAGTTTATACGGCCAGCACGCAACAACGGCAACGTTCATGGACCTGATGACCTAAGCCAGGTCATTAACATTCCGCAAAATGTAGAGACTATTTTGCAGGACGCCTGTTACGATTGCCATTCAAACGGTTCAACCTATCCATGGTATACCAATATACAGCCGGTGGGCTGGTGGATGCAGCGCCACGTTGATGAAGGCAAGGAATCGCTGAATTTTTCTGAATTTAAAACTTATGACCGGGAAGATTGGGCCCACGTGCTGGATGAATGCGTTGAAATGGTGGAGGAGAATAAAATGCCCTTGCCATCGTATACCTGGACGCATGGAAAGCTTGATGAGAACCAAAAGAGAATCTTTATAAACTGGGCGCAAAAAGCCATGGATGGAATAGCGGTTGAGGAAGAATGATCAATTATCAACGAAGAGCATTCTCCGTGACCAACAAGATCTGCCTGTGTTTGTTCAAAACTGCCTGTTACGAAGAACGATTCGGTTGTAAATTTCTCAGTAAGCTCGATCCAACAGCACTACCCTAAAACCCTGGTTGGAAAAGGAAGCAAACCTGTCACACCGGCCTATGTCAACCGAATTAAAAAAGTTACACGAGTTTTTGGAGCACCACCAGGACCCGCCCCGGGCACAGGCCAGGTTTTTCTTTTGTTTATAAGGTCCAGCGCGGTCGGCACAAAACTCAAAACAATTTCCATACATATCGTATAGCCCCCAAGGGTTAGGCCTGAATGTTTTTACAGGCGAAGTAAACAAATGCTCATCGGGAACATTTACCTCGCTGTGCCTGCGGCTTAACCATATATTACCATATTCGGTTACGCGGGTTGAATCGCCCTGGAAAAAATGTTTTCCTTTTGTTCCTGCACGACAGGCAATTTCCCATTCGTCAAGTGTTGGTAACCTTACCTTTGCCCATGCACAGTATTTTTGAATGTCTAAAAAGCAAATGCACGTTACCGGGTGGTCCATTTTGCTGGCAATGCCTTCATTGCTTGTACCAAAAGGGTAACGCCAATTGGCCGTGCTGTCATTGTACCATTCAAATTCATCCAACCCCACCTTAAACGTCATGGCGTTGTGGTACTTTTCGGCAATGGTTTTATAACCCGTTGCTTTTACAAATTTTTCAAATTGCTTGTTGGTGATTTCAGTTTCCGAAATATAAAACCCGTTGGTTTTTGTTTTGTGATGGGGATTCACGTAATGCCCTTTGGCTCCAAGTTCATATTCCCCGGCAGGAATTTTTACGAAACCTTCAGGAATTTTTTGTCCTGTTTTTTCTTCCGCCTGCTTACAACCAAACAATGCACACCACAAACAACAAGCTATAAATGTTCCGGTGTAAATAAATTTCCACATCACCCTTCTTTTCCTCCTTTGTGAAAGGCCCTGGCCATATCCACAATGGCTTTGA
>DASPJQ010000319.1:0-12133 GCA_035628535.1 Flavobacteriales bacterium
TTGGTGAGAAAAAGATAACATATCCCAGCGGAGAAATACCCGTTCCGGCTGAATTGATAAAAATTCGTGCGAAAGTTTCTAAATCGCGCCCAACTAACCAGGCAATAACCCCTGAAATAGCGAGACCGGCAAACATGTAAGAGAATACGTTTGCAATGAACGTGCGCGCCATCGGTTTTGACTCGTCATACGTTTTTTGCCCAAAGGCATCTAAAATTGAATTACTCATAGTTGTTTAAATTTTGGTACCCAAATATATACAAAAAACGGACTTTTATGTCAAAAAATACTAAAATACACTTCAAAAATGCCCTCTTAGCCTTTAAACACAAAGCCAAACGAAGCTTTTTCGGGAATTTTTAACTGAGAATCAAACCGACTAAAGAGAATGGTGAAACTGGTGGGATTTTTGAGGCAGGTCTAAAAAATCCGGTAAACCGGTATTTCAAAGGCGGTTTGCTCATAATAATTGCTGTTCTGGTACACAAAAAGCAACTGGGCAAAGCTGTTTTTGGCCCATTCCGGATCGGCTTTTTTCCTGTCCTCCAGTTTTTGTTTCAGGTCAGGATTTTTTGACAGGATTTCTTCGGCCTTTTTGTCAAAAATATAGTCGCTGAACCACTCCTTTTGCTGCAAACAGGCATCAAAATAATTCCACCTGAAATAACTGTCGGTTGCCATTGGTTCCAGTACCTCTACCAGGAACCGTGTATATTTGTTTTTGCAGGCAATAATAAAATCGCCTTTGAAAAATTTCTTTTGCCCTGTAACGGTTTCAACTTCCACATCGCCATGGTAATAATGCCCTTCGTACAACTGTGAATTTTCAGCCGCTTTTTTGGCCCTGTAAAATTCTACTGTTATTACGGTGTCGTTTTTCAATTCTTTCATGGGAACTTCATTTGCCTTTAACCGTTTGATCACGTTTTTCCAGCTTTGTGGAACAATGTATGCAGCAGGAATTTTTACGGTAAGCGTTGGTTCATAATGGGTATAATAGGGAATTTCTGTAGTTGCAGGTTTATTCCGGTTATAATACAATTGTTTATTGCCCGTCACGTTGCTGGTTTCATAGTAAGGTTCAAAACCCTTGAATAGTATTTTTTCGCTTTTCGTGGTGTCAAGCCGATGTCGTATGGCCATTTCGTTTTTCGGATAGTCGGTTTTGGCTTTCAATAAATCCTCCCGTTGTTCCTGGCATATTTTCAGTAGGGTCCAAAGGGCCGCGTATGTTGCTTTTACCCGTTCATCAAAAGGTTTCAGCATGTGTGTTTCGGTTGTGATGCCAATGCAATTGAACAGCGCGGCATAACCGGTACAATACCGTGGTGTGTCAAAAAAAGCATCAATTCCGCCAAGGGGTCTGTCTTCGTGATGGTTCACATAAGGAACCGTTTCAATTTTTTTGTCCAGCATTTTTTTTGCAAAATTTTTATCAATGCTGCAGCAAACATCACACGTGGTTTTGCTCAATTTATCGGGTTGGGTAAAAAAATACGTAAACGTATACTGGTAGTCGGCACCGTTGCTTACATGCGTATCAACAATAACGTGTGGGTCAACTTTATGAAAAATCTGCGCAAATGCAAAAGCGTTTTTGGAATCCATTTTAATGAAATCGCGGTTGAGGTCCAGGTTCTGGTAATTTCCGCGAAACCCGTACTCAGCCGGACCGTCCTGGTTGGCACGTGAACTGGTACCCCTGCGCAGGCAACCATCAACATTGTACACGGGAATAATATACAATTCAACACTGTCAAACAACGGTTGGTATTTTTTCCAGTTAGCCAGGATTTCATCGGCAAACTGCATGCTGGCGTTAATACCGTCAGGCTCGCCCGGGTGAATGCCGTTGTTGATGAGCAAACGTACTTTTTTGTCTTTTTTCAGTTTTGAGTCGTTCCCCTTTATGGAAAACAGATGAAGCGGTTTGCCAATATCGGTTTCATCCACGGTTTCAAGTTTAACCTGCTTGTATTTTTTGGCAAGTGATTTATAGAAATCAATTATTTCTGCGTAAGTGGGGGTATAGTTAGTTTTCGCATATACCTGCGAAAAACCGTTTTCGGCCCCGGCCGTCAGAATCAGAAAAATTGTAAGGATCGCTCTCATACCAAATAAATTTTACTAATTTCATGTGCAAAATACGCATAATGTGCGAAGCTTATACCTATACCGCCCTTAGCCGGTTTTTAACGTATGTAACCATTGATACACAAAGTGATGCATCAAGCCTCACGCAACCCAGTACCATGAAGCAAAAGGACCTGGGGCGCTTGCTGGTAAGGGAATTGCTGGAACTCGGGTTGGCAGATGCCCACCTTGACGAGCATGGGTATGTATATGCTACCCTGCCTTCAAACAGCGCTAAAAAAGTCCCTGTTATTTGTTTTTGTTCACACATGGACACATCGCCTGATAGTTCGGGAACCGGTGTTAAGCCGTTGGTGCATAAAAATTACCAGGGACAGGACCTTGTTTTACCTGATGATATAACACAGGTCATCAAATTGAGCGAGCATCCTGCATTGAAAGAGCAATTGGGAAACGACATTGTTACGGCCAGCGGAACGACATTGCTTGGTGCCGATAACAAAGCGGGCCTTGCTGAAATCATGGATGCTGTTCACTATTTGGTTAAGCACCCCGAAGTGAAACATGGGACTGTAAAAATTTTATTTACACCCGATGAGGAAATAGGCCGCGGTGTAAACAAGGTTGACATAAAAAAATTAGGTGCCGATTTTGGTTATACCATGGATGGGGAAACGGCCGGTAACGTAGAAGACCAAACGTTTTCGGCTGATGGTATGAAAGTAATTTTTCACGGCATTAGCGCACATCCCGGTTTTGCCAAGGAAAAAATGATAAGCGCCATTAAGCTGGCAGGAAAACTGGTTGACCGTTTGCCAATGGACCTTTCGCCTGAAGGAACCGAAGGCATGGAAGGCTTTGTGCATCCCACCGGCATTAACGGCACCATTGAACGCGCTGAAGTGAATTTCATCATCCGCGACTTTGTTACCGCAAAACTTGCCGATCATGAAAATTTTATAAAATCGCTGGCGAATAAAATTATAGCAGAGAATAACGGTTCTTCGGTTGAATTTGAAATCACCGAACAATACCGCAATATGAAAGAGGTGTTGGATAAATACCCGCACGTTATGGAATATGCGCTTGAAGCGGTGAACAAAACCGGTCTTGTTGCAAAACGCACCAGCATTCGCGGTGGTACGGACGGGTCTCGTCTTTCGTTTATGGGACTGCCTTGCCCGAATATATTTGCAGGCGAACACGCCTTTCATTCAAAACACGAATGGGTGAGCGTGCAGGACATGCAAAAAGCAGTTGACACCATTGTAAACCTTGTACAAATATGGGAGCAAAAATCATGAGTGATCTGGATAAATATATAAACGATTCATTGGAGAAACGTAAAAATGAAAAACTCTTTCGGCAGCTTTTCCTGGATGAAAAAGGCGTTGATTTTATCACGAATGATTATCTTGGATTTTCACGGCTGATCAATGTAGAAACTGAAACGGAAAAACACAGTCCTTCGGCATCGCGTTTGTTGGGAGGTAACACAAAAGCCATTGAAGACCTTGAAAAACATATTGCCCAATTTCACGGGTTTGAAACAGCTTTGTATTTTAATTCAGGATACAACGCCAATACCGGTTTATTCGCTTGTTTATTGTCCCGTCATGATACCTATGTTTTTGACGAACAGGTGCACGCCTCGGTGCGCGATGGCATACGGCAATCACTGGCACAAAATTTTTCTTTCCGACACAATGATGTAAATGACCTGGAAGAAAAAATAAAACATTCCAAAGGGAATGTTGTTGTTGCGGTGGAGTCGGTGTACAGCATGGATGGTGATACGGCACCGCTTGTGAAATTGGCCGAGACGTGTAAAAAACACGGTGCTTCACTTATTGTTGATGAAGCGCATTCCATTGGTTTATTTGGCAAAGAAGGAAGAGGCCTGGTGCATGAGTTGAAATTAACCGGTGACGTTTTTGCTGTTGTGTATACATATGGAAAAGCCATGGGTTGCCATGGTGGGGCCGTTGCGTGCAAAGCAAACCTGCGCGATTATCTTGTGAATTTTTCGCGACCGTTTATTTATACTACAGCGCCATCCAACAACCAGGTGCTGGCTGTAAAAACTGCTTATAGCCTGCTTACTTCTCCAATTCGCGAAAAAAATAAACTGGCCCTTCGAAAAAACATTCTTTTTTTTGTTGAAAACATGAATGCGCAGTCTGATGATGCGGTTTTGCATTCGCACATCAACAATTTTATGACAGGCAGTAATGAAAAAGCCATTGCCATTGCTCAGGCCTTACGGAATAAAGGATTTATTTGCCGACCGGTCCTCAGTCCGACAGTTGCCAAAGGTACCGAACGTATACGCATCAACCTGCATTCATACAATACGTTGGATGAAATTAAAAATCTTGTTGACGCATTTAAATCCTTGAATGGTTAAATTTAAATTTTTAAATTTTCAATGAACAAGCGTTATTTTGTAAGTGGAATTGGGACGGGCGTAGGAAAAACAATTGTAAGCGCAGTACTTGCCGAAGCCATGAAAGCTGATTATTTTAAGCCTGTGCAATGCGGCAATCTTGATTCGACCGATTCTGATTTTGTTGCCGAACATTTGTTCAATTCAAAATCAAAAGTTCATTATGGCGGTCATGCGTTCAGGTTGGCCGCCTCGCCCCATGCTGCGTCAGCAGCCGAGGGAAAGGCGCTTGCCCTGGCTGACATACACTTGCCTGATACAACAAATACATTGTTGGTTGAAGGTGCCGGAGGGATTTTGGTGCCGCTTAACCAGGAGAACGAATATACTATTCACATTGCTAAAAAGCATGAGCTGGAAATCATCCTGGTTGCAGATTACTATCTTGGAAGCATCAACCACACGCTTCTTGCATTGAATTACCTTAAAGCAAATAACTACAAGATTGCTTTTATTGTGTTCAATGGCGACAAGGTTGAATCCAGTAAACGGGCCATATTGGCTGCTGCTGATGCACTACCTTACCTGGAAATTCCGCGTTTTGAAATAAGTCCTGAAGCCGTAAAAGAACAAGCCGATGTACTTGCGCAACAGTTACACAAAAACCTGGAGAAACGGTGAGCTGGAAGTATAATAACCGAAATTTCAGGCTTTTTGGAGGTGGTGATCCCAATGAAGAAAACAGGTATATTTTTTACGCTCTTATTTTCGTTCTCGTATTCGCTTTTTTGTATATCTTAAGCTTCTATTTTAAAAAATAACCTTCCGCTTTTTTACGCATGGGCCACAATTACCATTCAATACTTATTACGCCATTGGAAGAACCTTTTGAAGGTTCAGACATTAAAACCAATAAGTCCATTGAAATAAAATTTTTGAATAAAGCCGGCCGTATTTTAATGACTGAAAAGTACGGTGTGCCCGCTGTTCAGCAATTAAAGGATTTTTACAGCGAGCGAAAGGCGCTGGTGCTGGACAACCTTTATCTCAAGAATTTTAGCCTGGCGGAAATTACAGGTGCACAAGGCGGTGAGGGTGGACTTGAAAGTTTTTCGGCTGTTAATTCATTTTTTGACAGCGATGATATTACCGATTTTTCAAACTTTACATTAAAGGGCGATATTAATTTTATAAACAGCCATTTTGCTCATGGCAACGTTACATTTTATAAAACGGTATTCCTTGATGGAGCAGTTGATTTTACTGATGTGAATTTCGGTAACGGAGATGTGAATTTTCAGTTCGTGGAGTTTGGCGATGGGGCCATAACATTTGAAAACGCTATTTTTGGCGAAGGAAATATTTCGTTCGTAAATACGCATTTTGGTACGGGTAAGGTAAATTTTAAAAATGTGCATTTCGGGACCGGAGAGGTCGATTTTCATTTTGCAAAGTTTGATAAGGGCGATATTTCATTTGATAAAGCTGTTTTTGGCGGGTCCAGCGTTGATTTCAGGCGCGTGGAATTCGGTAGTGGTAAACTGGATTTTACCCGTACCGATTTCGGTGATGGCGATGTGAACTTTGAAGAGACCGAATACGGTAAGGGAAGGAAGAACTTTAAGCGCGCTATTTTCGGACGGGCGCATGTTTCATTTGAACTGGCGCAGTTTGGTGAAGGCGAAGTTACGTTTGAAAATGCCGAATTTGAAGAAGGTAAACTATCGTTTTTCAAATCGGTTTCGGAAAGCATTAGTTTCAAAAATTGCCAGTTGAACAATTACCTTGATTTGCGTGTTGAAAGTTGCGGGCTCATTGATTTGTCTAATACAATTGTTAAGGATATTATTGACATGAAACCCGGCTTTTCTAAGGTGGTGATTAAAAGGCTGAACCTTACCGGTGCGCGCAACCTGGGCAAAATATTTATTGACTGGCATGATAATGATGTATATAACCTTATTGCCGGGCAGGAGGATACGACCAATGCGCAAAAAGCCGACCAGTTCAGGATATTGAAAGAAGACTTTAACACCGAAGGACGGTATGATGATGAAGACAAGGCCTACGTTGAATTTAAACGTTTCGAATTATTATCGTATAAGGAGCAGGGATTAAAAAGTAAAAAGAAAAATAAGTTTATTATTCATCTCAATGTATTTTTTCAAAAACTTATTTTTGACAAGATGGGCTTGTATGCAACAAACCCGTTACGCGTTTGGGCTAGCATGCTAATTGTGTATTTTATTTTTTCACTTCTGTTTTACATCCTTCCATTTATTGGTGGCGGACATATAGCAAACGGCTTGAGTCCGGAAAATGTAGAGCCCATGCATTCGTTTTTTCTGAGTTTGTATTATAGCGCTATTACATTTTTTACCATTGGTTATGGCGATTATTTCCCTTACGGCCCCATGCGGTGGGTGGCTGCGGCCGAAGGATTTTGCGGGGTGTTCATGATGAGTTATTTCACGGTGGCATTCGTGCGCAAAATACTTCGTTAAAATGCGTTTGTGTATAATCATAGTGTTTGCAGTTTTCTATAGGGTGGTGGATGCACAGGATACCACAAAAAAAAATCCGCTAACATTTTCAGGTTATGTTGAAGTGTATTACAGCTATGATTTAAGTAACCCTGACAGTCATGAGCGACCCTTTTTCTTTTACAATTTTAACCGGCATAACGAGCTGAATTGCAATTTAGGCTTTTTGGATGCCAATTATGCAACCGATTATGTGAGAGCAAATTTTTCGCTCATGGCAGGAACATACGCGCAATATAACCTTGCCGGTGAACAGGGACTGTTGAAAAACGTATATGAAGCAAATGCGGGCTTTAAACTTTCCAGGAAAAAAGATGTTTGGCTTGATGCAGGTATTATGCCTTCGCACATTGGTTTTGAAAGCGCCATTGGAAAAGATTGCTGGACATTAAGCCGTAGTTTGTGTGCCGAAAATTCGCCTTATTACCAATCAGGTGTTAAATTATCATACACTTCGCTCAATAATAAATGGTATTTGTCGGTAAAATATTTAACAGGTTGGCAACGCATACAGCGTGTTCCAGGTAATCATACCCCCGCATTCGGAACACAAATAGGATTCAAGCCATCGTCAAATGTCACACTGAATTGGTGCACCTATGCCGGCAATGAACAACCTGACACGATGGCCTTGTGGCGGTATTTTAATCACCTGCACGGTATTTTTCAATTAACCGAAAAATTCGGTATCACTACCGGGTTTGATATAGGCTTTCAGCAACACCGCGACAGTCTTTCGAAAATTGATGGAATGTCAAACTGGTATACGCCTGTTGTAATTTTCCAGTTCAAGCCTTCGGCTAAAATCCGCATTGCTGCCCGCGGTGAATATTATGTTGATGAGGATGGTGTAATCATTCCAACCGGAACGAAAAACGGGTTTAAAACATTGGGTTATTCAATAAACCTGGATTACCTGCCTGTTGAAAATGCAATGCTGCGGTTTGAAGCAAGAGGATTATCCAGTGAAGATAAAATTTTCATGTTGGACAATAAACCTTCAACCATGAATTATTTTTTTACAACATCGCTGGCGGTTTCATTTTGATGTGCTTGTTCCTGCGGTTTTGTCCTTACCCACATGTTCATGGCAAACTTTTGTCCTTCCCACACCGGTTTACCTGAGTGAAGCATCTCTTTGATTACCTTTTCATTTTCATCGAGATTATTGAATATTAAGAGGCTTCCTTTTTTGGGTTGAATGAGCAGGTCAAGAAACGGGAAATGGGTTTCACCGCCTTCAAACGCATCGTTCAGGTAAGCCAGCAAGGTGAATTTTCGCTGGCCTTCTTTTTCAATCAGTTCCTTTTCGTGAATTTCATCCAGTGTATCGTAATGTACATCATACTCCTGCCCGATAGCATATGATATGCACTGGAAAAATTCAAAATGGGTAGTTGGCATCGTTATGTGCACTGCGGCTTTTTCCCGAATTTTATTCAACAACAAATTATCGGGTATATCCAGTTTGGCGGTAAAACTTGTTCTGCGCGCATCAAAATTATTTTCGATTCCCATGACCGTGCTTCGCTTAAACCTGTCCAACGCTAATTGTATGACTCCCTCACATTCGTCATCGGTTAAGAAATTTTCAACAACAGTAATGTTTTTACGCATCGGGTGATTACCCATTTGACTGGCCCAAGCTTTTTCTTTTGCATCAAAGCCTGATTCGGTGTTTAAATTAACCGATACAGCAGTCAGCACAGTCTTATTCCATTTTTGAATAAATAATGCCTGGTCTTCTTTCACAAATCCTTTGCGTGTGTGGAGGTAACTTACCTTGCCGTTTTTCACACCGGTAAAAATGACGTGGCGGGCGGATGGAAAGCCCTGAACATTTTCCCTTATGGAAACAATTGAAGGCGAAGGAATACGTTCCGGTTGGGTTACGTCAGGGGTATACAAAAAGCATTCGATTCCCAATGACATAAGCAAATCACGAAGGGGTTCTTCAGTAAGAACAAAAGGATTTTTTAATGCTGAAATTTTAGCGCGAATGGTTTCTTTTGCTACGGGATAATGTAAAAAATAAACAAAATTGCGTAACAGAGCAAAAAGTGCATCGCGGTTATGTTGCTCAGGAAACCAGGTTTTTTTACTGAAGGCGCTCAAACTGTTTTATTAATAATTAAGTTTTGTGTTATTGCAGCAGGCCAGCCTTTAGCCGAAAAACTGCTTGCTGAATGCGTTAATTTTACATTATGATGTTGCTGAAGCTACGTTTATAGTCGCCAGGCTAAACTGGTTCATTCGCTAATTACTTCCCGTAATCCAGCAATGTAACATGACCTTTTACAATTACATCGCGTCCTTCACCAGTTTTAAATGCAACGCGGTAAACATACACATCTTCTTTGGCAACTTTTCCACGTTTGGTCATTCCATCCCAACCAATGTTCACATCAAACGAATTGAAAATGACTTCGCCCCAGCGGTTGTAAATTTCAAACTGGTAATTGGTATAATCAACATAACTAACCACAGGCTTAAAAATCGGGTTGAGCCCGCCCGGGGTAAAGGCGTTCGGAACATATACAAGCGGATCAATGCTCACGCAAACCTTATTTGATTCACTTGTTTCGGAAATGCCGTAACTGTTGGTATTTTCAACGGCTACAACCTGGTAGCAGAATTCACCGGTTGTATAACCATATGCCGAAACATCGTCATCGTAACTTGAAACACCCGGTAATACTGATCCGGCCATGCTGTAAACTGAACTGAAATCCATTGACCGGTTTACATCGTAGCGGCTAACGTTTCCATCCCATATGCTGTACGGATTCCAGTTAAGGCCATTGGACAGTTCAACTGAATTGGCAATAACCTGCAGGAAAATTGTTTTGGCCTGGTTTGAAGTAATTGCATCTTTTCCGCAACTGTCAACCGTTACCACCTTGTAAACATAACTTTGTAAATTGGTGTTTACATCGGTATCGGTAAACAGCAAGGGCGATGCTCCCGGATTTATTATGCCGATTTGATTAAAAGAAGCACCGTTGTCGTCAGACCTGAAAACTTTATGGTATTGTATCTGTGCACTAACATCGGGCAAAAAGCGCATCAATATTTCATTGGGACCAATCACAGTTACCGTTTGAATGTAAGCGAATGCCGGGATGTCGGGAGCGTTAATGAATTCAATGGAAATGTTGGAAATGGAATTGACGCCAAGCCCGTTTGAAACGGCATTGATGATATATTTATAGGTTGATAAACGATTGAGATTCGTGTGCAGGAATGAAGTTGAGCTACCCGGTAAGCTGGCCACCAGCACATAAGCACCGCCATTTTCAGAGGCATAAATTTCGTAAGTGAGCACACCGGTAGTCCAACCCGAATACGGTGTCCAATTTAAGGCAACGCTGCTGTCGCATATGTGTAAAAGCGAAGTCAGGTGAATGGTGGTATGCGGTGTACCCATCGGGCTTGTATTGGGTGCAGCGGGTGATCCGTGCCAACAGGTATCAAACGCTGCAACGCCATAAGCTTCGCTGGATGCAAACGGATCGGACCCTGGCGGCACATATGTGGTGTTGTTAATGCCGTAAACGGTATCAACAACTATCCAGCTTCCTCCAACATTTTGTAAAATAATATAACCATCGGTATCTTGTGCGCCATTGGGGAACCAGTTAATAACGGTGAGCCCCGTAGCGGTGTCAACCGTTACGTACGAAATCACCGGTGTATAAGGTTCAGTAAGGTCGGTGAAACGGTCACCATCAATGGATGAAAACGAAATGCATCCGCTTGAATCGGCTACCGAAACACGGTAATTAATCGTATCATCGCAAATGCTGATGGTGTCTTTATAACTTTCAGTCCCATACGGTGTGGTTGCAATCATGGTCCATGTTCCCAACGGATATTCACGCCAAATGTCATAGTACGGATAGGCAGTAGACCCAGCGGGCGAAAGTAATTTGTTCCAGTTGAGCAGCGCAACACCTGTACCAATGTTGTTTACGGTCAAAAACATTGAACTGATGGTATCGCTTACCGTTACATTGGTTAAGCCGCTGCAACCTGAGTAAACTTTTATGCAATACGACATGGAACCGTTTTGCGCATCGGCACCAATGTGGGTAAAGCTATTTGTACCAAGTGTCAAAATGGTTCCAACCAGGCTGCCGAGGGTGGTATTATAAATTTCATACCTGATGAAGCTGCCCATGGGATCAACGGGTGGCACCCATGTTAAGGTCACATCACCGTTCAGGGCCACATCGGCACATTTCATTTCAGGTGCGCCAACGGCCTGCGGAGGCAAAACGGTTACACTAACGGTTGCCGTACTAACGCCTGGTGCAGGACAAAAATCATCGCTTGCCCTGAATACAAACTGGAAAACCTTTGCTGTTTGACCGCAGATTGTATTTGTCAAATGGCTGCAATCGGTTTGCCAGTTGAACGTTCGCGTTATGCTGCTGGTGGCGCTGCCCGGTAAACCGGTATTGAGCGTTGCACAAGGGGCCTGGTCACAGCCAACAGCAGGATTTGTAAAACCTGCGCCAAATTGGTTGCCGGTTGCGTTCAACGTAATGGTTTGCGGAGAACCGTCCTGCAGCAAGTCGGTATCGGTTACAGTAAGGTTAAAGGTTACAGTTTGTCCTGCGTACACCGTTGTGTTGAATGACGCACCAAAAGGGGGTGTGATAACAGGTAAATTATTTCCGGAACAGTTTACAATAATGATTTGGGTTTCGCGGAAAACTTCTGATATCAGCTGACCGCAACGCCATGATTGTACTCTTACCACAACAACGTAACTGCCCTGGGTATACGATGTAAACGATATTTCGCCCGTTTGCGGATCAATGGTTGCAGGTATGTTGGCCGGGTTCCAGCTTGCACCGGGCGTTGGTGAATTGGCCGAATAGGTTGCAGCATAAGGTACAAATGCAGGATTTGTTGGCGGATTAAAACCTGATGCAACCAATGATACGGTATCCAACGCTTCGCCAAATGAAAAAACAAGCGAGTCGCCATCAGGATCATATGCATGGTGATTCAGTTTAAAATTTGTTCCGGCACAAATTACATTTGAAGGCGTTTCCAGAAAAGTGGGTGACGAATCAAAACACGGGTTGGTGTTTGTTGCCGA
>DASPJQ010000320.1:0-5820 GCA_035628535.1 Flavobacteriales bacterium
TATTTCCATAAATTAAATGAAAACTGCTGTTTGGTTCAACTTGTAATACCGATTTTAAAATTGAAAGGATGGGCGTTATTCCGCTACCTGCGGCAAAACCAACATATTTTTTGGCATTGGTGGGTTTAAGTTCAGTAAAAAAATTACCGGTAGGTGTCATGGTTTCCAATACATCGCCTTCTTTGAGCTGTTTATTGGCATAACTTGAAAAGGCACCGTTTGGAACTTCTTTTACAGCCACTTTTAACCCTTCACCATTGTATGGGCTTGAGCAAATGGAATAGGACCGCCTAATTTCCTGACCCTTATCCATTATTTTAAACGTTAGGTACTGGCCTTGTTTATAGTTGAATACCGAGGCTTTTTCCTGAGGAACTTCCAGTTCAATGCATACGGCATCTGCTGTTTGACGAACAATTTTTTTAACCTTTAATGTGTGAAACGATGACATTCTAGCTTGTTTTCTTGAGGGCCAAAAATAGGAGTTTTTCAGCTATTTGGGTTGCTTTCATACTTTTGACATTGTAAAATGTTAACTATACTGCTAAAAATCATGTTTCGGGAATGATTATATTAGTAAACTTGTAGTAGAAACGCATTATGGATCAAAACAATATAACTGAAATGGAAAACCATTTCATGGCCAAGGTGGGAGCCGAGGAGAAGATTGAGCCAAAAGACTGGATGCCTGAGGCTTACCGTAAGACCTTGATCCGCCAGATTTCACAGCATGCACACAGCGAAATTGTTGGTATGCTGCCCGAAGGCAACTGGATTACCCGCGCCCCGAGCCTGCGCGCAAAAATTGTATTGCTGGCAAAAGTACAGGATGAAGCGGGGCATGGTTTGTACTTATACTGCGCAGCCGAAACCCTGGGTATTAGCCGCGAAGAAATGCTGGAACAATTGCACACCGGGAAGGCAAAATATTCAAGTATTTTTAATTATCCCACGCCAACCTGGGCCGATATGGGCGCCATTGGATGGTTGGTTGACGGTGCCGCCATTATTAACCAGGTTATGTTGCAACGCACTTCGTATGGCCCTTATGCACGTGCCATGGTAAGAATTTGCAAAGAGGAAAGTTTCCACCAGCGCCAGGGGTATGAAGTGATGAGCACGCTTGCCAAAGGTACTCCTGAGCAGAAAGCCATGGCGCAAGACGCGCTTAACCGCTGGTGGTGGCCCAGCATTATGATGTTTGGACCCAATGATGATGCTTCGCCCAACAGCGCCCAAAGCATGGCATGGAAAATAAAACGTGAAAGCAATGACACCCTGCGCCAGCGTTTCATTGACCGTACAGTTGCACAGGCTGAATTAATTGGTTTGACCATTCCCGATCCGGACCTTAAATGGAATGCCGAAAAAGGCCATTATGATTACGGTGAAATAAACTGGGAAGAATTTTTTAATGTAATTAAAGGAAATGGACCCTGCAACCGTGAGCGCCTGAAAGCACGTATTGACGCGCACAAAAACGGGCAATGGGTGCGCGATGCTGCCGCAGCATACGCAGAAAAGAAAAAGAAAAAAGCAGTAGCCGCTTAAGAAATAAAACTATGTCAGAGAAAAAAGATAATCAATGGCCGTTGTGGGAAGTATTTGTACAGACTAAGCCAGGCCAGCCCCACAAACATTGCGGAAGTTTGCATGCTCCTGATGCCGAATTGGCCCTGCAAAATGCACGCGATGTATATACCCGAAGGGGCGAAGGGACCAATTTATGGGTAGTTGAGGCGAAATATATTTATGCCTCATCGCCCGAAGACATAGGGCCGTTTTTTGATCCCTCGAACGAAAAAGTATACAGGCATCCTACGTTTTATCATTTGCCGGAAGGCGTAAAATATATTTAAGTTTAAGAAGTCAGAAGTACGATTGCATGAATACGAAAGAAGCATTGCTGAAATATATTTTACGTTATGCCGATAATAATTTTATTCTCGGGCAACGGTTAAGTGAATGGTGCGGTCACGGCCCCATTCTTGAAGAAGATATTGCTTTGGCCAATATTGGTTTGGATAAACTCGGACTTGCGTCAGCTTTATATAAATACGCGGCAGAAGTTGACGGGAAAGGTCATGACGAAGACCATTATGCCTTTATGCGCCACGAGCGCGAGTTTATGAACCAACTCATGGTGGAACAACCAAACGGTGATTATGCTGTTACCATGGTGCGTGAACTGTTCAACGATGTATTTGACTATTATTTTTTACAGGAACTGCAAAAGAGCAAAGACAGTATACTTGCTGCCCTTGCAACAAAGTCATTGAAGGAGGTGACCTACCAGTTGCGCCATTGCAGTGAATGGGTCATACGTTTTGGCGATGGCACAGAAGAAAGCCATGCACGGGCCCAGGCTGCCGTACAGGAATTGTGGCGTTTTACAGGCGAGTATTTTGAAATGAATGAAGTAGATGAGACCATGCTAAAAGAAGGAATAGGCGTAAACCTTGCCTCACTCAAGGACAAATATTATAAACATGTGGCCGAAGTGTTGTCACAGGCTACACTTACAGTGCCCTTGAATGAATTTATGCAAACCGGCAGCCGCAAAGGCGTGCATACCGAACACCTGGGCTACATTTTGGCCGAGGCCCAGTATATGCAGCGTACGTATCCTGGCGCGAAATGGTAAAACGGAGTTTGAAAGTGTGATTTTGGAAGAGATATTGAAGTAACCCATGCGGCCCACTATCCCTATTTCCCAAA
This sequence comes from Flavobacteriales bacterium, assembly GCA_035628535.1. GTDB lineage: Bacteria > Bacteroidota > Bacteroidia > Flavobacteriales_D > UBA2798 > DASPJQ01. The sequence goes on from DASPJQ010000320.1 coordinate 2,719, forward strand.
TCGCAAAATCAAACACTAATAAATGTCAATAAAAGAAATATATAAAAAGTATTTCCCTTATTTTGTCGACTTTTGGCAATACATCATCATTATTGTAATGTTTATTGTTGCCGTTATTTTCTTTTTATAAGTGTTTATGGTTCCTACTAAAGAAGAAATATATAAGTTACTTGACCAGATTCCTGATCCGGAAATTCCTGTTATAAGCGTGGTTGAACTGGGTGTTGTGCGCGATGTGCAGATACATGGAGAAAATGTATTGGTCAAAATAACCCCCACCTATTCAGGCTGCCCGGCCATGCACCGCATGGAACTGGATATTAAACACAGCTTGGCGCATTACGGAATCAAGAACTTTTGTGTTGAAACAGTATACGAACCGGCCTGGACCACCGATTGGCTAAGCACTGAAGCCAGGGAAAAATTAAGGCAATACGGTATAGCTCCCCCTGAAAAATCCAGCACAAACAAAGGCCTGTTGTTGTTTGGTGGTCCAAAACATATAGCTTGCCCGCGTTGCAAATCAAAACATACCGAAATGGTGAGCGAATTCGGCTCAACGGCCTGCAAAGCACTTTACAAATGCCTGGATTGCCAGGAACCGTTTGATTATTTCAAGTGTATTTAGCCAATGCAAAAACCGTCAGGAATATCCACTCCTTGAATTAATTGCATTCAACAGCATTTCAAAAAAGCAGCAGGAATTGTTGCGCTGGAAAGGGGTCTTTAGGACTTGTCGCCAGCGAAACAATGGTTAACTGTACTGTAACTTTGAAATTACTTTGTGATTGCTGAAACGTTTGCGAACCCAGTCAATAAAATCTTTCAGATCGGTTTCGGCTAACATTTTTATGGCTTTGTTCAGCTCTTTCTCAAAAAGGTATTCGTCAAAACTAACCTTTTCAAGAATGAATTTGCAGTACTCGAGTGACACTCTTTTCATAGGCACTGAATTTGTAAAACAGAGTCAATTTTACGAGGGGGTTTTTGAAAAGTTATATTTAAACCGGAAAATTTTATTCAACCACCATTACCAGGTATTTTGATACACTCCAAAACTCTTTTGGATTGGTAATCAGTATTTTTTCAATAATTTTATCACCCTGCAGCTTATAAGAGGTCTTGGGGTGGGTCGTGAGAATCTCTACTTTTTTGTTTCCAAGTTGTATTTCCTTGGTTTTAAGGATGTCCAATTGTGTAAAATAATCTTTGTTGAAGTCCTCGCGCAGTTTTTTTATTTTACCTATACCAATGAATCCTCCCGTTTTGGTAATTATCCCCTCTTCTTTCAGCTCTTTCGGGGTACCTATAACATAAAAAGCCGTATTCAGTTCATCGTCTTTTTCGGCAATGATTTCATCCTTTTGGTTGAGGGTGGCGGTTAATTCATCCATGGCAATATCGTATTTTTGCAATTCCTCACGCAGTTCTGCTATGGTGGCTTCTTTTTGCTCAACGTCCTTGATCATACGTTCAAGCATTTTTTCCAGTTCCCCTATTTTTACATCGGCCTTTTGAAGTTTGGTACGCAATACATTTACTTTGTTTTTGTTTTCCTGCAAAAGCGTATTAATAGCCGTAATTTCCTCAATGATTTTTGATTTTTCGCCCTGAACCAGTTCGGGATCTTTTGCACTCAGGTTAATGACACCCTGCTTTTCGGCAATTTGCGAAAGGTTTTCCTCAATTTCATTGAACATGCGTATGCTTTGGTTGATGGCGGTGTCCTTCATGGCCAGTTCGCGCCTGAGACGTGTAATTTCAGCATTTACGCTGTCGCTTTCATCGTTGTTTACTGTTTCAATTACACTGTTGTCATCAGGAGTGCACGCTACCGCACACGTAAGTACAGTAAAAAACAAGGTATAAAAGGCGTATTTTCTCATTATTTGTTAAAGGTTATGCGGTAAAAATATAAAAAAATACCTAAGTAACTAAGGTGGCGTTATATTTAGTTATTTTTAAAAAATTCTTAAAAACTTTAGCCCATGCGCAAAATTGCAGCGATGATTTTTACCTGTGTAAGCATTACAACTTATTCTCAAGCCCTGGCTTACAAGCTTGAACTTACCGAACCCCATAAGCACTATTATTATGTAACCATGACGGTTGAGGGATGGAAAAAAAATACGCTTGACGTAAAAATGCCGGTATGGGCCCCCGGCAGTTACCTGGTACGTGAATTTGCCAAAGGGGTGGATTATGTAAAAGCAAATTCAGGCGGTTCAACTTTAACCGTGGCAAAAACTGACAAAAGCACCTGGCAGATTAAAACCGATGGCAAATCAAAAATTGAAATACGTTATAACGTTTATGCGTTTGAAACATCTGTACGCACCAGCTACCTGGATGCTTCACATGGATTTGTAAGTGGAAGCAGCGTGTTTATGTATATACCCGAAATGAAAGTAAACAGCGGAACACTTGAAATTGTTCCGGGCAGTTTCAAGCGCATTTCAACCACGCTCAAAAATGTGAACGTAAATACGTTTGCTTACGCCAACATGGATGAGTTGTATGATTGCCCCATTGAAATTGGCAACCACGAAGAGTTTGATTTTATGGCAGGTGGGTGCAGGCACCGTGTGGCCATGTATGGCGAGGGTAATTACGAGGTGGAAAAATTAAAAAAAGACATGGCAGTAGTGTGTGAAGAAGCGACCAAGGTGTGGGGTGAAAACCCGAACAAGGAATATTTATTTATCATTCACAACCTGACCGTTGGAAGCGGTGGATTGGAACATGCCAGTTCAACCACGCTTGATGTCAGCCGCAACACCTACTCACCTGCCAGCTACACGGGCTTTTTAAGCATTGTTGCGCATGAGTATTTTCATTTATGGAACGTAAAACGGTTGCGGCCGGCAGGTTTATTCCCATATGATTACGATAAGGAAAACTATACCGATTTGTTATGGGTGGCCGAAGGTTTTACCAGTTATTATGATGAATTATTGCTGAAACGCGCAGGTTATTACGATGAAGGCGGGTATATACGTTCATTGAATTCAACGTTAGCCAGTGTTGAAAATACCCCGGGGAGCAAGGTACAATCGGCAGCCGAATCAAGCTTTGACGCGTGGATTAAAGGTTACCGGCCCA
>DASPJQ010000321.1:0-25261 GCA_035628535.1 Flavobacteriales bacterium
AGACCAAGAAGTATGCTTCTCTGATACCTGTACCCTGGGTGCCGATCCGATTATAGGTTATTCGTATAGCTGGAGTCCGGCAACCGGATTAAGCGCAACCGATATTGCAAACCCGTTTGCAAATCCTTTGAGCACTACCACTTACACACTTACCGTAAGTGATGGGGTTTGTATTGCAACCGACCAGGTGGTGGTAACTGTAAACAGTTTCCCTGCAAATTTGGCCGGTCTTGACCAACTGATTTGTGACGGTGGAGGCGTAATGCTTGGCCGTGACGCAATTCCTAACTGTGTGTATGTATGGTCGCCTGCAACCAACATAAGTTCAACAACCATCGCCCAGCCAATAGTAATGTCGGCCAATAACGTGACGTATACTGTAGAAGTAACCGATACAACTAACGGTTGCTCAACAAGGGACGAAGTGTTGGTTGATGTTAAAGGAGGCGGCTTGTACAACGGTATATCACCTAACGGTGATGGTATTAACGATGACTGGACAATTCCAATGTTGGATTGCTATCCTTCAAACAAAGTTATCATCCTGAACAGGTATGGTGCCGAAGTATGGAAGGGTACCGATTACAATAACCGGGACAATAAATGGAACGGACGTAACATCAATGGCGAAGCCCTGCCAGACGGAACGTACTACTATGTGATTGCCTATAACGACACTGAAAAGCGTGGCTGGGTATTCATTAAACGATAAAGGGATTTTAAAAATTACAGACTAAAATGAAACTTATGAAAACTAGAATAATCATAACGTTGATCGGTGGATTTATGGCCCTGAATGGTTTTGCGCAACAGGATGCAACGTTTACGCAATATTTTTTCAACCCGCTTTACGTGAATCCCGCCTATGCCGGCAGCCGAGACGTACTATCAGGAACGCTTGTACACCGCAGCCAATGGCTCGGAATTGAGGGTGCTCCCACAACACAGGCATTGAGTTTACATTCTGCAATCCCCAACACCAATCTTGGGTTGGGGTTGCAGGCTTACCATGATATAGCTGGCCCAATGAACAATACAGGTTTGCAAGCCATATTTGCTTATCACCTTCCGCTGAACGAAGAATTGAAATTATCGTTTGGTTTGGGAGGAACACTAAATAATTTACGTATAGGATTTGACCAAATTAATACCGAAACACCCGGTGACCTTGCATTCAACGACAATGCAAGGTCGGTTTGGGTGCCGGACGCTAACTTTGGTTTGTACCTGTACAACAGGACTTTTTATACAGGCCTTTCAGCTACACACCTCATAGAAACAAGATGGGGGTTCCAGGACAATGACGAAGCCGATGATGCGCGTTTTTACCGCCACTATTACCTGACTGCAGGTTATGTGCAACAATTGACTGACAACATTGGCTTGCGCCCTTCGGTCATGTTACGCTATTCAAAGGCAGCACCGCTTATGGCCGATCTGAACGCTGCGCTCATATTCTGGAAACAATTTTATGCGGGCCTGGGATACCGTTTTGATAAACGTGTTGCTATGCGTGGACTCGACAATATTTTTATTGCCATGCTTGAATACAATTTCCTGAACCGGCTGCGCGTGGGGTATTCGTTTGACATATATGCCAACCGTAATTCCAATGCCATTTACAACCGGTATGGCACCCATGAAATAATGTTTGGTTGGGATTTGGGTTTCGTAAAAACCAAAATGGCCGATGTTCGCTTTTTCTGAGGGATGAGTAATAATTTAAAGATTGATACAATGAAACGGATTAATACCATAACAGCGCTTCTCCTTGCAGGGAGTTGCGCTTTTGCCCAGGTAAAAAAAGCTGACAGGTTATTTGACCAGTGGGCTTATTACGATGCGGCAAAATGTTATAAAAAAGAAGCTGATAAAAATTCGACACCTGAAATAAACTATAAATTGGGACAATGTTACCAAAAAATGCTGAAGTATGCCGAAGCAAAAGATGCCTATGACAGGGTTGCTGCAGCAGGACGGTTTGATGATCCCATGTTCTACTACAATTATGGCCTGGTTTTAAAAAACAATGAAAATTATGACGAGGCCATTGAGGCTTTTGCAATTTACCAGCAAATGAATCCTGGCGATATGCGTGCGGAGTTTTACAGAAATTCCTGCGAAGTAATTATTGCCGAAATGGGGACCGATTTACCCATACCTGTTAAGGGGGTATCGTCCATTAATGATGAATACGCCAGTTTTTGTCCGGTAAATTATAAGGATGGAATACTTTTCACTTCATCGCAGAATAACGCAAGGCACAATAAAACATATGCATGGAACGGGCAACCGTATTATGATGTTTATTTTGCCCCAAGGGCCTCAAATATTTCAGAATTTCATGAAGAAAACCAGTTTGACAAACTGATTAATAAAAAGTACAGCGATGGACCTACATCATTCAGCAAAAATTTCGATACAATTTATTTCAACCGTATTGGAAAAGAACTGCGCGGAGCTGATAAACGTGATATAGGGATTGAGACCAATAAAATATTTTATGCCACGCTGGATGAAGATGGTGACTGGGAAAATGTGACCGCCTTTGAATACAACAGCAAGGACTATTCGGTGGCCAGTCCGTTCATCACCAAAGACGGCTCACGCATATATTTTTCATCTGATATGCCGGGGGGTTACGGCCAGGCCGATATTTATTTTTGCTACAAGCAAAACAATGGATGGAGCGAACCGGTTAACCTGGGTGCTGCAATTAATACGTTTGGAAATGAAAAATTCCCAATGATTGATGATGACGGTACCTTGTATTTTTCTTCTGACGGATACAAAGGTTATGGCTCGTTGGATATTATCGTGGCGCGCAACACGGCTGGTTCATTTGAAGCCGGTCAGGTACTAAAAGCGCCTTTAAATTCAGCAGGTGATGATTACAGTATTACATTTGTTGAAAGCGGACGCAGTGGCTATATTTCATCGGTAAGAAGGGAAAGCAACGGTGATGCTGATATTTTTTCTTTTTCAATTGACGATGTACCCTGCATTGAAAACGTTGCCGATTATGTGATCGGTTTCAGGTGCGAGGAGCCGGTTACGGCCGAGATCATTGATACACTTGAGCCAGTACTTGAAGAAGATTTGAGCCTTGAAAAAGTTATTGACCTTCGCATTCATTTTGACTTTGATAAATCATTTATTCGCGCTGATGCGGTTCCTATTCTTGACAGCGTATTGACGTATATGAAAGACCATCCCAACCTGGAAGCCGAGATCAATGCACATTGCGATTGCCGTGGAACGGACGCTTACAACATGGCATTGGGCAACCGTAGGGCGGCTTCTACCAAACGTTATCTTGAGTCGCGGGGCATAGCGCCTCACAGGCTTAAGCCGTATAGTTTTGGTGAGCGGCAACTGCTGAACAATTGTTACGATGGTGTTGAGTGCAGCGAGGCACAACACCAGGTAAACCGAAGGGTTCAATTCGTTTTTCGCAAACAGTTAAAACCCGATACCTCACTTGACATGAATAAGAAATAACATAAAGCTCCTGTAAAGTGCAGGAGCTTTTGTTTTTTTATAATGGAAAAGCTGCAACTTATGGTTGCATTAGTGTAAGTAAAATGAACTGTTTCAAAAGCAAATTTGTAGAGTAGAAATGAATAAAATCATGAAGCTATGAAAAAGATGATTTTCTGCATATTGTTCCTCTTCGGCATGGCTGTTTTACCGGCAAATGCAAAAACCGACCAGGAAAGTGCTCCGGGAGGAGCCGTAAAACAGGCCGCACAGGCGGCAGCAAATGATTCAAGCGTGAATGCAACTGCACGCGTTCGCGTACAAGCGTTTACTACCAAGGTGTTTAAAAACACCATTCATTCTGTTGAAGGATCATCGCTTAAAATAGGCCGTATAATCGCCCTCTTTGTTTTTTGTGGTTTGGGTGCAATTGTTTTATTGTTTGCACTTATTTAACCAACAAGGGGTGAAAAGGATTTTAAAAATAACAGGACTTTTATTGCTCACAGGAGCAATTGCACTGGTGGCCTGGCTGTATTTTTTTCCGGAAAAAGCGCTTGCTTATGTTGTGCCCCATGTAAAGCAATTGAATAATGTACGCATTGAGGTAAAAGACGATTTTGCCAATGTGTATACAAAGCTGGTGGCACGAAACAGGTCGTTTTTAACTCTCAGTATTGATAGTCTTAAATATACGATTGTACTTTCAGATAAAATTACATTTGAAAATGAAAAATATGTAGGTGTCACGCTAAGCGGTTATGAACAGGACACGTTGGACTTTCCGATCACAAAAATTCCCTATAGGGACATATTCAGGAACTTTCGGTCGCAATTGAAAGAAAGTGACAGCACCAATTATGAGTTCGACCTGAAAATACTGTACTCAACGTTTTTCGGAAGTGTTGAATTGCCAATATATAAATCAGCAAATTTTAAAATTCCCAGGCCGCCAGAATTAAGGGTTATGGATGTTAACTATTCAAAAATAAGTCTTAAACAAATGATTGCCGATGTTAAGGTGAAGGTAATTAATCATGGTGATTTCTCAGTTATAGTGAGTAACATGAAGTACAGCCTGTATGTAAGCGAGTATGGAAGAGCAAAAGGAAAGTATCCGGGTAAAGTTAAACTTACTCCGCGAGGCGCGGTGTTGCTCAATTTACCTGCAACCATTGACCTTCAAAACCTGGGCAAAACGTTGCTTGGTGTAATCAGGAAAAACAAGCAGTATGATTATTCGGTGGTAATTGATGCCAGGGTTGAATCGCCCGAGGTCCAGGAACCTCCCTGCCAGGTAAGGCTGGTAAAAAGCGGAAAAATTAAATTAAATAAAAAGCCTGAATGAAAAATAAGTTTTACCAACGTAATTTTAGTGTTAAAATAATAATTATCAGCCAGGTATTATTGGAACCCGGTGAATAAAATAATGGATTGAAATGTGAATTGTATAATGTTTTTGCAGGGTCATGTAAAATAAAGTTCAACTCCAATATGGATTTTTATGCCCCTGCCGGAAAAATTGAAATAGTATGAAAAAGGCAGTGTTTTTATTGATGTGGTTGCTTGCCGGAAAATGCGGAGTGATGTTTGGCCAGCCAGTGGTCTTGAATTCAAACGATAAACCGCTCTGGCATAAAATAGGAGAGATAAGTTTGGATTTTCACGAAAACCGCGATGCCATTGTAGTGCAGAGCGATGAAAAGTTTGGTTCGGTAAAATTTATTGTTACCGAGGCCCCTGTGGAAATGTTGGACCTGGAGATTTTTTGTGAGATTGAAGGCCTTCAAACGGTGCGGATTAATGCAAATGTACAGGTGCCGGGCGAAAGCAAGCCAATTGACCTTAATAATGGAGAATGGAAGTTGAAAAGAATCGTATTTGTTTCCAATACCGAACCAAGCAACCGCGATAAAAAGGGCCATGTGGAAATATGGGGAATAAAGCCTAAAGATGTAAAATGAGATGATTTTCCCACTGCGACTCAAGCCACGTCCCCCCTTTTTACGCGGTTTTTATTATTTCGGTAAAATAAGGAGCATTTTTCTAAATATGGGAATTGTGTAAACAGTTCCAAAAGTTGTGTAACAGTTTATTATCAATATAGTCAGATCTTTATAAACCAAGTAGGACCCTTTTATGAAAAAGTCGGTAAGTGATATCCATTTAGTGCTTGTTGTCACTTTATTGACTGGTTTACTTGCATTTACCTCTTTTGAAGCCACTGCTGATTTTACTCTCAAACTTGGAATTTTTACACTGGGCATTGGTTTGGTTTTTCACAACCGCTTTAAAAAACAGCCATTTTTTATGCCTGGGGAATTAAGATTTATGCCCATGGACCACACGCTGGTTTATAAAAATATGGGACTTGATTTTAATAATCCTCAAAATAATGAAGGAGGAAATAAAATAATTGTAGCCGGACTCTCAAAAAGCGATGAAGAATACGAATACGATCCCGTGACTGAAAATATGCCAAATGTTTTTTTCTCGCTTGATGCCAATATGCGCTATTTAGGAGTTAACAGGGCGTATGAAAGGTTTACGGGTTTAAAGGCAAAACAGGTAATTGGTAAAACAGTTGCCGAAATTGTTCCCGGTAATTTGATTGGTTTTTGGAATGACTATAAAACCACGCTGGAAACAGGTAATCCCACAAAAAATATTTCTAAGTTTTTGGTTGACGGGGCCACCTGTTGGTACATGATCAATGTTTTTAAGTCTGCAAACGGTATTTCGGTTATTATGACCGACATTACCGACCAGAAAAAACTGGAAGAGGAAGCTAAAGAAGACATTGACAGGCTTACGCAACGCAACAAGGACCTTACGCAATTCGGTTATGTACTTTCGCACAATCTTCGTTCGCCCATTGCCAAAATTTTAGGACTGGTTTCATTGTATGAAAAAGATGTTGACTTAAAAATCAACAACGTTCCCATTATGCAGTACATAGCCGGTGAAGTTACAAACCTTGACAACGTGGTTAGGGATGTGAACACAATTATGTCAGCACGTGACTCGCGTGATTTGTGTTATGATTATGTAGTGTTTGCCGATCAGGTTAAATTGATTTGCCAGATGTTGGAAGACCAGATCAAGGAGGCGAATGCCGAAATAGTTACCAGCTTTAAACCACAGGGAGTAAAAACGGTCAAAAGCCACCTGTACAGCATCATGTATAACCTTATGTCAAACGCCATAAAATACAGGAGCCATGAGAGGCCCTTGCGCATAAAGGTACAGGCCAAACAGGATGCGAAGTATATTATACTTTCAGTAAAAGACAACGGCAGCGGTATTGATTTAAAACGCTTCGGTGATAAAATTTTTGGTTTATACAAACGTTTTCATGGCAATGAAATTGATGGTAAAGGAATAGGATTGAACCTTGTGAAGGCCCAGGCTGAATCGCTTGGGGGCAGGGTTGAGGTGAGAAGTAAAGTAAATGTTGGAACCGTGTTCACCATTTACATACCAAAAATGGATTAATATGGAAAAAGTAAATAGTGTTTTGATAATTGACGATGAGCCTTTCATGAACATGATCAATGAAAAGATCATGCAGAAGGCCGATTTTGCCCCTCATATCGATAAATTTGAAGATGCCGGCCGTGCGCTGGATGATTTAAAAAAGAATTATAACGAGCGGCAGGAATTTCCAGACTGCATATTTGTAGACGTGAATATGCCGGGTATGGACGGTTGGGCCTTTTTAGATGAATTAAAAAAATTTCCGCTTGAAGTGCTTCATAAATGCAAAGTGTTTATGTTATCGGCATCAATAAACAAAAGCGATATTGAAAAATGCAAACCGTACCGCTTTGTTGCCGATTTTATCATAAAGCCTCTGTCGGTTGATAAATTAAAAGCGCTGTAAGCGTAAATGTGAATTGTGTAACGAATACACACATTCCTGTAAGAACAATATCTTTCAAAAACTCCATTTTTAATATGCCGGGTCAATTTATTTGGCTGTTCCCGTAAAGCCTGGGAACGAATTAATTTGAATTTATTGAGGTGTATGCTAAAAGTTAAAAAAGAAGGTATATTGCTGAAAAAAACCCATCTTGGTTTTGAGAACGAGGGCGTGCTCAATCCTGCGGTTTTCCAGGACGGAAATAGCGTACACATGTTTTACCGCGCTGTTCGTAAGGGTAACTTTTCAAGTATAGGGTATGCCCGTTTTGATGGCCCGCTTCAATTGCAAATACGCCATGACAGGCCAATCTTACACCCGCAGAACGACTATGAGTCACACGGCATGGAAGACCCGCGGATTGTCAGAATTGACGGCTTGTTTTACTTAACCTATACGGCCTATGATGGGGTAAATGCACTGGGTGCCCTTGCAACATCGCATGATCTTATTCATTTTGAAAAAAAGGGACTTATTGCTCCGCAAATAAAATACGAAATGTTCAGGCATTTGGCCGAATGCGCACCAGGTTTGAACCATAAATATTTCAGGCATTATGAATTTCATAAATTAAGAAATGAGCTCAACGGAAGGTTTGTGTGGAATAAAAATATTGTTTTTTTTCCAAGACGAATAAATGGTAAGCTGGCATTCCTGCACAGGGTCTGGCCGGGTATACAGTTGGCATTAATCAATGAAATTGATGAACTGACGCTTGAGTATTGGGACGATTATTATATGAACCTGTCGGACCATATTATCATGGATCCTTTTTTTGATCATGAGGCAAGCCACATTGGCGCAGGTGCTCCCCCAATTGAAACTGATGCGGGATGGTTGATTATTTATCATGGCGTATATGATTCTCCCGGTGGGTACGTGTATACGGCTTGTGCGGCTTTGCTTGACCTTCATGATCCGAGTAAGGTTATTGGCCGTTTGCCTTACCCCTTGTTTAAACCCGAATTTGAATACGAATTGATTGGAGAAGTTGATAACGTTTGTTTCCCTACAGGGACAACGTTGTTTGATAATTATTTATACATATACTATGGGGCGGCCGATGACAAAATTGCCTGTGCTTCGGTGTCACTACATGAACTATTACAGGAATTAATGAAATCAAGCCAATTATGAGAAATACTTCAATAATAAACTCCGCCAATTTATTATTAACAGGCGAAATGCAGCACAAGCTTTTAACAAATGAAAGTAAAGCACAGGAATCAGGATTCAAGGAAACCGGGTTGCTTGGCGTATTGGTAATAACAACATACCCACCGCGTGAATGTGGAATCGCAACGTTTTCGCAAGACCTTGTCAGGGCAATCCAAAAGCAATTCATAAATTCATTTTCCATTAGTGTTTGCGCCCTTGAATCAACCAGCGAACAAATTGAATACCCAAGCGAGGTTAAATTCACACTTGATATATCGAAAAAAAGCAGCTTTATTACACTGGCTGAATCAATCAATGCAGATGAGGAAATAAAAATCGTGGTGATACAGCATGAATTTGGGTTGTTCCATGGGCATGAAAAGAATCTGCTAACGTTTCTCTCCAAAATCGAAAAACAGGTAATTGTTGTGTTTCATACCGTATTGCCTTCACCGTCTGAAACCATGTTTAAGACCGTTAGGTCAATTACCGAGCACGCTAAATCGGTTATTGTAATGACAAATAATTCGGCCAGTGTATTATATACCCAATACGGTTTAACTTCCAAAAAAATTTCGGTTATCCCGCATGGCACGCACCTGGTTCCGCATGAAGATAAGACAACCCTCAAGCGAAGGCATGGCTTTGCCAACAGGCAGGTGCTGGCTACTTTTGGGTTACTTAGTCCCGGAAAAGGAATTGAAACCACGCTTAAGGCCCTTCCTTCAGTTATAAAAGTTAAACCCGATGTTTTATTCCTGGTTATAGGGAAAACACACCCGGGAATAATAAAACACGAAGGTGAAAAGTACAGGCTCATGCTTGAAGCTAAAGTGAAGGAATTAGGAATTGAAAAAAATGTATTGTTTATAAACAGGTATTTGCCATTGTCAGAACTGCTCGAGTACCTGCAGCTTACCGATATTTATGTGTTCACATCAAAAGATCCCAATCAGGCGGTAAGCGGGACTTTTTCTTACGCCATGAGTTGCGGTTGTCCAATCATTTCAACACCCATACCGCATGTAAAAGAAGTGTTTGGTGAGAACGAGAATGGGATTATATTTGATTTCAACGATTCTGAAAAGCTGGCAGAAGAAATCAAACGGTTGCTTTTTGATGAAAAGAGAAGGAAAGAAATAAGCATGAACGGTTTGCACCGCATGGCCGCCACAGCCTGGGAAAATACCGCTGTGTTGTACGGGATGCTTTTTGGAAAAGTAACCGGCCATAAAATACCTGTGCATTACCGCATGCCCCCCATTGATCTTTCGCACATAAAACGGCTCACTACTGATTTCGGCATAATCCAGTTTGCAAAAATTAATCAGCCTGACCTGCTTTCGGGATATACGCTTGATGATAATGCGCGCGCCCTTGCAGCCGTTTGCCGGCATTACGAGATAACAGGAGATGCAGAAGATATTCCGTACCTGAAAATCTATTTTAATTTCATAAAGCATTGCCTTCAGCCTGAAGGGTATTTTATGAATTACCTGGATGAAAAAGGTGTGTTTTCAGAACAAAACAACAGTACAAATCTGGCTGATGCAAACGGCAGGGCGCTGTGGGCCCTGGGATATTTATATTCGCGTAAAAACATTCTTCCACCTGAACTGATAAATGAAGCCGAAAACATTCTTGAACAGGTTTTACCAAAGGTACATACGGTTTATTCAACCAGGGCAATGGCTTTTGTAATTAAGGGATTGTATTATTATAACCAGGTGAAAAAAAGCCAGCGTAATACCGCGTATGTAAAATTACTGGCCGATCGCATAAAACAAATGTACCGGCACGAATCATCACCGGGCTGGGAATGGTATGAGAGTTACCTTACATATGCCAATAGCATATTACCGGAGGCCATGTTATGTGCCTGGCTGGAGACAGGTGAAACGGAGTTCCGCGATATTGCCAGGACATCGTTTGATTTTTTAATTTCAACCACCTTTACCAGCGAGCATATAAAGGTAATATCCAATAAAAGCTGGATGCATAAGGGGCAGGAGGCGGCCCTTTACGGTGAACAGCCTATTGATGTTGCTTATACAATTCTTGCACTCGGAAGGTTTTATAAAGCATTTAAATATCAACCATATCTCCATAAAATGGAAATAGCGTTCAGTTGGTTTCTGGGGAACAATCATTTGCACCAGGTGATCTACAATCCATGCACCGGTGGCTGTTATGACGGGCTTGAAGAAAATCATGTAAACCTTAACCAGGGTGCCGAATCAACCATTAGTTTTTTAATGGCCCGGCTTGCTATTGAAACGCATTTACCAGGTAAATTAAAATCAAACAGTTCAACTGCTGTCAAAAGCAGGGCTGTATAATGGAAATTTTGCAATTCATTGAAGTATTCCTGTAATGAAAAATCAGTAAGGTTTTATCAACTTTGGGAAGAAAAAATGAATTCTTATGAAAAATATGATTTTTGGATATGCCACATGCTGCTTAATTAGCATAGGTGTATTGATGCCTTCGTGCGTTTCAAAAAAGAAATATAATCGTTTAAGTATACGTTCTGAAAAACTGCAAACTGACAGCGCTGTAACCCATAAAAGGTTGGAGCAATGCAATATCAGTATGGCTTCGCTGGAGCGCGATAAGGCCAGCCTGCAGGACGAAAATGCTGCGGTTATGAAAGAGCTCAAAAACCTTTCGGCCACATCAACTCTTACAATAGCCGACCAGGCCAGGCGTTTGAAAAACCTTCAGGACCTTATTCAATCACAGCGAAACGTACTTACAAACCTGAAAACTTCATTGGGGGAGGCGCTTATTAACTTCAAAGCCGATGAAATAAGTGTAAACATCAAGGACGGAAACGTATATGTTTCACTTGAAGAAAAACTCCTTTTCAAATCAGGCAAGGCCGATGTAGATGCAAAAGGCAAACAAGCCTTATCAAAATTGGCCGAAGTGCTTAGGGCAACACCTGACATAAATATTGTTGTGGAAGGACATACCGACAATGTGCCGATCAGCCAGCCAAAGTTTCAGGACAATTGGGCGTTGAGTGTTGCCAGGGCAACTGAGATCGTACGCATTCTTACAAAAGAGTATAAAGTGGATCCGAAACGAATAACAGCTGCGGGAAGAGGGGAGTATTATCCTGTGCGTTCAAACGATACCGATGCCGGGAAAGCAAGCAACAGGAGAACGGAAATCATTATTTCGCCTGACTTAAAAGAAATGTTCAAATTGCTTGAGCAATAAAAATAAACGAGATATGGAAAATCAAACAAAATGGTTGGTTGATTCCGCCCACAGCGATATAACCTTTAAGGTGCGTCACCTTATGATTGCAAATGTCAAGGGTTCATTTAAAATCTTTGATGCAACAATTTATACAAGCGGTGAGGATTTTACCACGGCAGAAATTGATTTGTGGATTGATGTGTCATCTATAAATACCGGTGATGTCAAACGCGATGAGCATTTACGGAGCGAGGAATTTTTTGACGTTTTGAACCATAAACAAATTACCTTTGTGTCAGCAGGCATAGAGCCAACGGAAATAAATAATACCTGGATACTGTGGGGTGACCTGACAATAAAGGGAATTTCGAAACGTATACGGCTTAACGTTGAGTATGGCGGCCTTATGAAAGACCCCTGGGGCAATCAAAAAGCCGGATTTACCGTGACCGGCACCATAAACAGAAAAGATTGGGGAATGAATTGGAATACAAACCTTGACGTGGGTGGTGTAATGCTTGGCGATGAAATCAAAATCAGTTGTGAAATTGAACTTATAAAGGCCAAAAAAGGCGACCTGGCCATGAACCTTGCAGAAGCTGAAGCCGAAGGAATTTCCTCCTAAACGTGGTGTGAATAGCGAAATGCTATTGCAGATAACTGTAAGGATAAAGCCGTTTTTATTCACTAAATTTAATCAACTATAAAATCAAACCAAATGGCAACGCAGGCATTAAACCTTTTTATTGTGGATGACAATAAAATGGTGGTTACGGGGCTGAAAAACTACCTCAAGGATAAATTTGGTAAGGGACTTAATATTTCAACGTTTACTACGGGCGAAGAATGTTTGAATCATATTGATGAAGACACCAATGTGGTTATTCTTGATTATTTCCTGGAAGATAAAAACGGGAATGAAGTGTTGAAGTCAATTAAAAAATTAAACCCCGATACGGAGGTTATTATGCTTTCATCGAACGAAGAGGTGGGGGTTATTATTGAATCGTTCAGGTTAGGGGCCAAAGATTACGTGGTGAAAGACATTGGTGCATGGGAAAAAATTATTGCATTGATCAATAGAATATTCACGGCCCCGATTCATTTTGTAGTGCGGGAGTTTAAGGTCACTAAATACGTGGCTATTTTCCTCCTGACTTTTTTCACCATGTTTGTGGTTGTGTTACTGTTTATGCTTTTGTTACAATAGCGGAGCAGTGCGTGGCCGCCCAAGGTTAATCCGCACAATTTTCCAATGAAAAAAGTAGCCGTTACATTCTGGAAATTATTGTCTTCGACATTTCACGAGTTCAATGAAGATCGCGGCATTAAGTTAAGTGCATCGCTTTCTTATTACACTGTTTTTGCGTTACCTCCATTGTTAATCATTGTGGTTTCGTTATGCGGAATATTTTTTGGCCGTGAGGCCGTGCGCGGTGAGATTTTTGACCAGATAAATGACGTGGTTGGTAATGCGGCCGCTTTGGAAATCCAAAAGACCATACGCACCATACACCTTTCCAACAATGGCCCTCTTGCTGCAACATTGGGAGTGATCTTGCTCTTTATTGGTGCTTCGGGGGTTTTTGCCGAAATACAGGATTCAATTAATTTTATTTGGGGCCTTCGGGCAAAACCCAAAAGGGGATTCGTTCGTTACGTCATTAACCGGTTAATTTCATTTGCAATGATTGGTACGGTTGGTTTTTTGCTTTTGGTAAGTCTTATTGCTAATTCATTAATGGACCTGCTTGGCGAGCATTTGGAGCAACGTTTTGACTCAAACCTGGTGTTTATCGTATATGTACTTAATCTGGTGTTCGTATTTGCTATGACAACAGCATTGTTCATGATTATTTTTAAGGCGCTGCCCGATGCACGCCTTAAGATGCGCGATTGCATGATTGGTGCAGCATTTACGGCCGTGTTGTTTATGGTTGGAAAATTTTTAATCAGTTATTACCTCGGTCATTCACGAATAGGCTGGGCGTATGGTACGGCAGGCTCCGTTATACTTGTCATGGTATGGGTTTACTATTCGGCAATAATCCTGTACTTTGGGGCGGAGTTTACAAAAATGTACGCTGAAACGCATGGCCATAAAATCATCCCGAATAAATATTCGGTTCGCATACTTAAAGAAGACATTGAACTTGACGGTCAAAACCTGGCCGGGGTGCAGGAAGACAATGACCCGGAAACGCGTAAAGGATAATTTTTAAACTGTGTTAATTCGATTTTCAGGTTTATCAACGCGTTTGCCGGATTTAACGTGTTTAAAGCGCTTTTTAGGCCGTTGTTTAACCTGCTTTTTATTCTCATGGCGCTTTTGGGCTTCATCAATAGAATGCGAAGTGAACAACGAACCCTCATTTTTAGCCAGGTCGCGAAGCCTCTGATAATATGTATGAATAATTTCAAGTTCTTCTTCTGTCAGGTTTTCTACATCAACCATGCGGTTGCTGGCTAATTTTTGCGAAGCTATGAGTTCGTTTAATTTAAGTTGTATGGCCAATGAATCCTTGTTTTGAGACTTTTGAATGAGAAAAACCATTAAAAAGGTTACAATGGTTGTTCCGGTATTAATAATTAGTTGCCAGGTTTGTGAATAATTGAAAAACGGCCCGGAGCATAACCAGCCAAGAACCACAATAAGGGCGCAGGTAAACGCTGCAGTACTACCGGTCGCCTTAGTTACGATTGAGGCGGCCCGTTCAAAAAATCCTGCGCTTTTTTCTTTTTTTCTCATATATGCCTTTTAACAAAACAATGCCTGCCAGTCAATCCGTATACAGTGAGAGTTGCATTTATGAATGAACCGGTACAGGCATTGTTTGTCATTTTACGGCAGGCAACCGTCAATGTTTTTATTGTTTGACTGTTTTCCTTTCATTGCTATGTGTTGATACGTAGTGCTCAGCATGCTCAAGGTGCTTTTGCAACGTTGGCAATGTTTTTTTTGCCCAATCCTTTAATTTATCATTGTCACCTTCATTGATAAAAGCTTCGAATTTAGCAATTGCCTCTTTGTGCCCGTTCACCATCATATCACAAAAGGCCCAATCAAATTCAGTTCCTTTTTTCATTTCCAGCGTATCGTATTTAGCCTGGTTGCTTTCGCTCAGTTCGTCTGAAAATTCAACCTTATGCGCCATGCCAAATTTCGTGGTTTCTACAAGCGATTTCTTGTGATCCTCTTCCAGCATTTGGCCCATTTCTATGATTTCTGTATCGGTACCTTGTTTCTGGGCCAGTTTTCCCACCGCCACTTCCAGTACATTGGTTTCAATGGCAAAAGTTAGAAAATTAACATCGGGCTGGGACAGGACCTTAGCCGTGTCACCCGAGGTTTTCGTGATTTCGCCTGTGTCGGGGTCTGACCCGCATGAGGCAACATTTACTGAAATTGCCGTGGCAAACATTAAATTAAAAATGGCCGAACTGAAACTGATAACGACCCAATGGTTGACTTTTTTCATAAGCGGTTTAATTTGGTACCGGTAAAATTGAAAAAAGTGTATGGCAGCAGCCTTACAGGATTTGTGGAAAAAATTACATGAAAGCCAATATTTTTACAAGCTTAGCAGGAATGTATCACGGTTAAGGCCCGAAGTGTGGTATTGCCAGTTTATGGTAATGACCTCGCCTAATATTTTTTTCAATATAGCAAAATCGTTCGGTTTTTTAATGTATACGTTGGCGCCTTTTACAAAAGTTTCTTCAATGTCCTCTTCCGAACCCGAAGTTGAATAAATGGCAATGGAAATGTCTTTGAGCCGCTTGGCTCCCCTGATTTCGGCAAGGCATTCGAAACCGTTTTTAAGCGGCATATTCAAATCCAGGAAAACGATATCGGGCAGGTTTTGGTCGGGGTTATTCAGGTAATGCATGAGTTGGACTCCGTCATTGACCATGTGTACATTCGTTTTAATTTTTATTTCATCAAAGGCATCCTTGAAAAGCAGGCGATCGTCCTCATCGTCATCGGCAAGCAAAATATTTAATGGTGGTTGTTGAACAGTCATCATAAGGCAGTGTGTTTAAGAAAGGGTTGCATTTCTTCTTTTATTAATAATTCGTTGGAAAGCAGAAGGCGTAAGCCCCGTTGTTTTTTTAAACTGGTTGGACAAATGCGCCACGCTGCTGTAATTTAATTTATAAGCAATTTCAGTTAGCGTTAGCTGATCAATTGTAAGCAATTGTTTTGCACGCTCAATTTTTTGCATGATTACATAATTCTCAATAGAGGTAAATGTTATTTCTGAAAAAAGATTGGCCAGGTACCCGTAGCTGTGGTGAAGTTTTTCGGCCAGGTAAGACGATATTTTTGCATTCGGAAGCTTGTCTTCAAGATGGACAATTTCCGAAATGGTGTCCTTTATTTTTTGTACCAGGGCGCTTTTTTGGTTTTCCACAATTTCAATTCCGTATTCTTTGAGCGCTTTGTTAAGGTGCTCCTGCTGGCCGTTGTATAAATTCGTTTTTAATTCAAGTTCCGACATGCCCAGTATATTGTATTGAAGGTTTAATTTTTCAAGTTGCTCTTCAAGCACTTTTCGGCAAACAACATTAATGTCATATTTTAGATAGATTTTCATCGGTATAACTGTTAGGTTTTGGTTTAAAAGGTAAGCAAATTATCCTGTTATTAGAACGGGTTTTTAAATTCTCGTTTTGGGAAATTAACTGTTGTTTTTTTTGTTTTAAGAGCTTCCATGGGTTTCTCATTCCTTTTATTACTTCCTGGGGCGTAAATGTAAGTCATTGAAAGGTAGTTATTTTTATCAATAATTCCCTTATATTTGGGTTTAAAATGATATAGAAAGGTTGCAATGAATGAGCCAAATTCCGATAAATTGATTTTTGTATACCTTCCCGATTTTGCTAAATTTTTATTGGAACAA
Source organism: Flavobacteriales bacterium (assembly GCA_035628535.1). Lineage (GTDB taxonomy): Bacteria > Bacteroidota > Bacteroidia > Flavobacteriales_D > UBA2798 > DASPJQ01. The sequence goes on from DASPJQ010000321.1 coordinate 16,672, forward strand.
AAGCTGGAAGAATACGTAAAAGTACAGTTGGACCATGTTCGTCATGAAAGTCTTCCGATGTTCAAAACGCTCGAAAAATTATCAGACATCGAGCTCTTCCAACTGGGCCTTAAAAGCAGTAAGGAATTTTTAACTGCTTTTGTTGAGAACAAAATCCATGCGTTTATTGAAAAAGCAACGGCTGACTATACGGCTAACCGATTACCCTCCATTAAACGCGAGCAAATAGTTGCAAGAGACATTACCGGCATTTCAGTTTTAAGGCGCAGAAGTTTGCGTGTATTTTTGCCCGCTTACACCCATGACCATGATTTATTCGTTAAAATCATGGAAGAGTTTGACTATTTCATAGCCGAAAGCGAGGCGGCTACATTCAATGCGTTTATCCTGGTGCAGCAGGAAAAAATACGGCACATGAACAAGGAACTTGAAAACAGCAATGCCAGTTTACTTGAGGCGCAGGAATTGGCACAAATGGGAAGTTTTTTTTGGGACTTTAGCGGTAAAAATTCAGTTTACAGTCCGGGGGTGTTAAAGATATTTGAAATGGACCATGCCACAAACCTGTCTGATTTCCTGCAAAACGTTCACCCTGATGACCGGTCAAAGCTAAGTGAGGCCATAAGTAAAGCACTTAACAATGGCGGTATTTATGAATGCGAATACAGGTTTTATAGCCCAAATGCAGAGAAACGCATTTGGTCACGCGGCATTGTGAATTATGAGAACGGAATTCCTGTAAGCATGAAGGGAACCGTTATGGATGTGACGCATAAATACAGCATGTTGCAAAACCTTGAATTAAAAAACCTGGAATTGCAACGCATCAATAAAGAACTGCAATCATTCAATTATGTTGCAAGCCACGATTTGCAGGAACCTTTGCGCAAAATTCAGTTGTTTACCCACCGAATACTTGAAAAAGGCAAAGACTCGCTTTCTGAAGAAACGGCCGGTTATTTTGAACGTATTTTGATTTCGGCATCGCGCATGCAAAAACTAATTGAAGACCTGCTCACATTTTCTCAAACCACAGCCGATAAGGAAAATTTTGCTTCATGTGACCTTAATGTTGCCTTGGAAGAGGCATTATCCAACCTGACCGAGGCCATAAAGGAAAAAAAAGCCGAAATCAAGGCGGGGCGTTTGCCGGTTGTAAACGGCATGCAATTCCAGATTAGTCAGTTGTTTCTTAATCTGGTGGGCAACGCCATTAAATATACAAAGGACAATGAGCCCCCAAAAGTACACATCACATTTAAAAATGTAAAGGGAAGCCAGTTGGGCGTATTGTTTCCGGCCAATGACAATTATGTGGAAATTAGTATTGCCGACAATGGCATTGGTTTTGATCAATTAAATGCTGAAAAAATATTTGGTTTATTTCAGCGGTTGCATACAAAAGACAAATACTCCGGCACCGGTATTGGCCTTGCTATTTGTAAAAAAATCATGCACAATCACAATGGCTATATCAAAGCTGAAAGCGATGAAGGAAAAGGCAGCACATTTAAAATTTATTTCCCGGTGTGATTTTTATTCGGGTGTTTTTGCATTTTTACGTTCAATTCTTACACTTATTCGTGATAATTTTTTTAGTATGGAAATTCTGCAACCAAATCTAAAATTTGTATAACGACATTGTGCGTATTCATTTTCATCTTTGTTGAAAGAATTAAATAACCTTATTAGTAACTTAAAACAAAGTGAGTATGAAAACAAAACTAATACTAAAACCTATCATTACAACGGTTGCGCTTACGTTGATAATGACGTTTAACGCAAGTGCATTTACAGCTGTGATTTCCGGTGCATGGAGTAATGCGGCTACCTGGGGAGGTATTGCACCTACCGGAACTGTTTCAGGGCAGGACATTATTATCCCTTCGGGAATTACAGTAACAATGGATACCGATGTAAGTTTTTCTGGTGTGCTGAACAACTTTACGGTAAACGGGGTAATGAATGGCTCTGCATACAACCTTACCATGGTTCAGGGATCTTTTTCCGGATCGGGTATGGTAAACATTCATAAGATAAGTTTTACCAACCTGCTTGCAACAATGTCCTATACCGGAACATTGAATGTTGATGAGTTTGACAACAATGGTGCAGCGCTATCACTTGCTGCTGTTGTAAATGTTGCTGACACGCTTCACCTGACTGCAGGATCAATTGCGCTTAATACAGGTGCCAATCTTACAACACTCAGTAACTCAACCATCAAAATTGACAATGGATCAATGAGTGTGAGCGGTGGAATTTTTACATCGTCCAATAATTACAATGTAATGTATGTAGGAACCAACAAAACTTCAGGCGTTGAACTTAACAGTTCAACCATACAAAACCTGTACGTTAACCTTAATGACAATACGCAGGTTGTTGTGCTTGCAGGAAATCTTGTTATCAACGGTGATTTTTATCATACAAGGGGCCGGTTGTCAATAGGCAGCAACAGCTTAACAATTGCCGGTAATATGTTTAAAGGGCCGGGTGTAATGCTCGCGGGGATTTCAAGTTCCGACTTGACTTTTACCGGAATCAATCCGCCTGTTCAAAGTATCACGTTTATATCCGGATCTTCGTTGAATAAACTTGAGGTAAATTATTCCGGAGCCGGAGAATTGAAATTAAGTTCGCCCATTGATGTTACCGGCTCGCTTAACCTGAATAAAGGTAAGCTTTCACTTGGTTCAGGTTCAACCCTGACCATGGCTGCCGGAAGTACCGTTCATATTGAAGACGGAATGCTGCAGCTTGATACCGGTACGTTCAACGGTGTTGCTACCTATAATGTAGAATACATGGGTGGAAGCATGAATACCGGTATTGAATTAAGTGGTGCTGGTTTAAATAACATTACCATCAATTTGCCGGTTGTTTCAAACATCATCATCCTTAACTCTGACCTTACCGTTACAGGAAACCTTATGATGGTGAAAGGAAAGCTTAATATCTTTAACAGTACACTTTCTGTGAATGGATTATTGTCACAAACTGCAGACGCTCCCTTCGTAGGTACTGCCAATTCTGAGCTTGAACTAAACATGACATCGGCCATGGGCGATACGATTTATTTTCATACGGGATATCAACAATTATCCAGCTTAAGAGTCAATGTCGGGGGTGATGATATAGTGTTGGGAACTGACCTTATCATTTATGATGAATTGGATATGACAAGCGGAAGGTTGGACATTAATAACCATATGTTAACCATTGCTTCAACGGGTGCAATTACAAATTTTGATGACAATAATTACATAATTGCACAAGGTTCAGGAAAATTGATAATGCATGTAAATTCAGCCGGCCCTTATGTAACTTTCCCAATTGGCACCTATACAAACTATTCGCCTGCTTATGTGCAACAAACCGCCAGCGGAACATCGGGTAATTTCCATGCAAGCGTCATGTCAGGCGTGTATACCAACGGCACAACGGGCTTCAATTCAGCATTAACTGAAAGTCTGGTTAACCGTACCTGGCTTATTGAAGAAGAGAGCGGTGTTTCGGTTAATACAAACATAAAGTTAGGTTGGAAGGCCGCAGCTGAAGTAAACGGTTTTGACCGCACTTCATGTTATATAAGCCATTACAATGGAGGCATGTGGGATGCGCAGGCACCGGCAGCAGCTTCAACCGGTTCGTTCAGCACATACGAAATAACACGGTTAAGTTTAGCCACCTTGAGTCCGTTTGCAGTGGCTGATGATAATGCAGTGCTGGAAACAGAGGAGCTTGCCATGTTACAGGAAGGAATAGTTATTTATCCGAACCCTTCACGTGATTATGTTTTTGTTGAAAACGCCAATTATATCAACGATTTTAAATATGAAGTTGTTGACGTAACCGGCAAGGTCATAATGGCAGTTGATATAGCCAACAAAGGCGATCGACATGTATTTGACGTTACAAAACTGATTAACGGATACTACTTTATTCGTGCAACAAATTTGAATACAAAAGAAATTATAACAAAACGTTTCATTAAGGGTTAATTACAATTAATGTTTGTTTGACGAAGAAAAGGTCCGCGGAAATTTTCCCGGGCCTTTTCGTTTTAATAATAGATGTGAATCGTGTAACCTATTAAAACAGGCCTGTAACGGAAAAGATGGCATTTAGCAGGATCTTTGACTATGTTATAAAGTATGGAAGATTTTTATAAAAGAACCTACGCGCGTTTATTGATTACAGTTCTTCTTGCAGCGTTGTTTTATAACAGGCTCAAAGCGCAGGAAACAAAGCCTCCTGCTCATGCTGACATAAACCAGCCGTATTACGAGTGGGAAGTAGGCTTTCAGGTTATGCCAACGTATGCAACAGTTACTATGGGAAATTGGGACGGGACCAGCGTGGAGGATGATGCAATTATCGGTTTAAGCCGCGCAGGTGTGGCCGCTTTTACATTAAATCCAACCCTGGCCGTTACTGCCGAATTTGTTTATACCACGTTTAAAATGGAATTCAACCACCGTGGGTCGCCCAAGCGGTTAAATGTGAATTACATTAGTGTGCCTTTAATGGCGGCCATCAACACAAGTAAAATGAGCCGGATAAATGTAAAGCTTGTAATAGGGCCGCAATTTGGCATTAATGCAGGGTCATCGGTTGAATCGGCCAATGGACAAGAGCCTGATAGTCTTCAAAGCCTTTGGCGGGTTAAACAAGGCGATATGGGAGTGGCCTACGGGGCGGGATTGGAATTTGCTTTGAACTCCAGCCGGAGCTTAAGGCTTACAACAGGTTTCAGGGGCATTTCAGGTTTTTTGAATGTTGCCGACAACAGTACCAACATGGCTGTATTCTTCAGCCGCGTAAATAAGGTGAACGTACATTTGTATTCAGTTTACGGTGGACTCATCTGGCTTTTTTAATTATACACCTGTGTCATGCCGGAAAAAAAGAAAAAAACATGGCGCAAAAGGTTATTGAAGGCGTTAATTATATTCTTCGCGTTTTTTATTGTCATTCTTTTTGTAAGTTCACCGTTCGCCAAATATTTTATTGAAAAGTACGACAGGTATTATACCGGGCGTGAAATTACAGTGGAAAGCGCTTATATGAATCCCTTTACGGGTTACATTTCGTTTGGAAACCTGAAAATTTACGAAGCCAATAGTAATAACGTTTTTTTTCAGACCGAACGGTTGAGTGCTGATTTTGCCATGCTCAAATTGCTTGTTGGTACATATGAAATTGAAAAGGCCAACTTATACAAGCCAATAGGATATATTATACAGGACAGTGCGCGACACCTTAATTTTCGCGATTGGATCATTCGCTGGAGGCCGAAAATACGCAAGGTTAAAAGAGAACCGGTGCACTTCAGCATTACCGACATTGAAGTAACAGAGGGGCAATTTTTTTATATTGCAAATAGTATTCCCGTTAATTATAACATCAAACATGTAAATTTACGAAGCAGCGGTTTCCGGTGGTATACCGACACGGTAGCAACCCGTTTTTCGTTTGACGCGGGCATCGGAAAAGGAACGGCATCAGGTAATTTTACGGTCAATACATCCAATGCCGATTATCGTATGCGGGTAAAGGTTGATCAGTACGAATTGAACTTTATTGAACAGTACTTTAAAGACTTCGTTAACTACGGTAATTTTCGTGGGAGTTTCAATGCCAGTATAAACGCCACCGGGAGTTTCAAAGAGGCACAAAACCTGGTTGCCTCGGGCATGCTTTCATTCAATGATTTTCATGTTGGAAAAAACAGGCAGGAAGACTATGCCGCATTCAGCCGGCTTACCTTTAAAATAAACAAACTGAGCCCCCGTTTTCGTCTGTACGATTTTGATACCGTTTTGCTTGAAAACCCGTACGCAAAATACGAGCAATATGATCACCTTGATAATATTGAACATATGTTTGGCAGAAAAGGCAGAAATGTTGCGACAGTTTATGAACAAAGAGGCAGCCATAACCTGATTATACAACTTGCCCGTTATATTGAAAAACTGGCGCGAAATTTTCTGAAAAGTAATTACCGTGTCAATCGTTTTGCTATAACCAACGCCAACCTCAGGTTTGACGATTATTCCATCAATGAACATTTCTCAGCGCATACATCGCCATTGACGCTCACGTGTGATTCGGCTGACAAGAACAATGCCAGGGTAAGGCTGTATATGAGCTCAAAAATAAAACCGTATGGAAACATAAAGTTAAATGCAAGTATCAACCCACGCGACAGTTCCGATTTTGAATTTAGGTTTATGTTACGCAATGTTCCCGTTGCCATGTTTAATCCTTATATGGTTTCGTATACCTCTTACCCGTTTAACAGGGGTATTGTTGAGCTAACCGGTATATGGAATGTACTGGATGGAAATATTCGCAGCAATAACAACATTCAGGTTATTGACGCACGGTTGGCCAAAAGGGTAAAGAACAAAGAAAATAAACGTTTTCCCATGTGGCTGGGTATTTTCCTGGTCAGGGACAATTACAATATAATTAATTATGAAATACCGGTATCGGGTAATTTACGCGATCCATTGTTTCATTGGCGTGATATAATTAACGATATACTTTGGAACATACTGGTAAAACCGCCTACCACGGTCAAACGCGAACGTGTTAAATATGTTGAACGTAAAATTGAAAAATCAAAGGAAATAACCTGGTCAATGAATTCCCCCGAACTCAGCCGCGCCCAAAAAAAATTCCTGGAAAAAATGAACCGTTACCTGCGTGAAAATGCCGAAGCGGTCATTACAATTCAGCCTTATTACTATTACGAAAAAGAAAGAGAACATTTTTTGCTGTTTGAGGCTAAAAAACGGTTTTATATGCGTCAACTAAAGGTCAATCATATTGCCATGCGTGACAGTATCCGTATACAGCGTATGTCCATTAAGGATTCACTGTTTAAACAATACATGCAGTCACTTTGCAGTGACCGGCTTTTGTTTACGGTGCAGTCGCAGGCACAATGCATATGGGGTAAAAATGCAATGAATTCACTGGTAAAACTTCACCAGAACCGCATAAAGGCATTTCTGGGTATTTTTGATGACGCGGTAAGATCAAGAATTAAAATACTGCCGTATAATGCGGTTGTTCCTTTTAACGGGTTTTCTTTCTTTCAATTGAATTATAAAGGTCAGCTTCCCGATTACCTTGAAAAAGCATACGTGAAAATGGAGGAATTAGACAATAGATCGCCCCGCAATGCTTACCGTAAATACAGGAAACGCAACAGGCGTTCGCAATCGGATATGTAAATTATATAAACCGAAGACTTAAACCTGTAAGGTGGAATTCAGAAAAAAGACCGATTTTGCAACATCATGGAACAGGTAAATTCCCCTGGTGAAACCAAGCCTGGGATAAAATCGCATATTGTTCAATTCCTGGAAGCGGTGGCCGATGTTACACGGTTTAACGGGCGGTTCTTTAAAGAAACGTTCAGGCTGCCTTTTGAATTCAGGGAATTCATACGCCAATGTTACCTGGTAGGGTATAAGTCACTTGCATTGGTTGCCGTTACCGGTTTCATTATGGGTCTGGTGCTTACCATACAGTCACGGCCCACGTTGCGTGAATTTGGTGCCGAAGCCTGGCTGCCGGCCATGGTAGCTGTGTCCATTATAAGAGAAATTGGACCGGTAATAACAGCGCTTATTTGTGCTGGTAAAGTAGGTTCGGGAATAGGGGCCGAGTTGGGCTCTATGAAAGTGACCGAGCAAATTGATGCAATGGAGGTTTCGGGTATTAATCCGTTTAAATACATTGTTGTTACCCGGGTAATGGCAACTACATTTATGGTTCCGGTGTTGGTAGTAGCGGCCGATTCAATTGCCATGTACGGTTCCTATGTAGCGGTTAATATTGAAGGAAAAACAAGTTTTACACTGTTTTTTAATCAGGCTTTTGATTCGCTTGACTTCAGCGATGTTTTTCCGGCAATGATCAAAAGTTTTTTCTTTGGATATGCTATTGGCATTATAGGCTGTTACAACGGTTATTTTTCTAATAAAGGCACTGAGGGAGTGGGCCGATCGGCAAACATTGCGGTTGTATATGCATCGCTGGCGGTTTTTGTTATTGACATGATAGCTGCACAGCTTACAAGTTTGTTGTAGAATGGAAAACCGCAAAGAGATAGTGGTTGAAATGAAGGGGGTTGTCAAATCGTTCGGAAACAATCACGTGCTCAATAATATGGATTTAAAATTACATAAAGGTGAAAATCTGGTCATTTTAGGTAAATCAGGAAGCGGTAAATCGGTTTTAATTAAATGCCTGGTGGGGTTAATTGATGCTGACGAGGGCGATTTGATTGTTTTTAATAAAAAAGTAAACCAGATAGGCATTGATGAACTAAACGAACTACGGAAGAAAATCGGGTTTCTTTTTCAAAGCGGTGCTTTATATGATTCAATGACCGTGGGTGAAAACCTGGAATTTCATCTCAGGCAAAAAAAAGACATGCAGCAATCTGAAAAGGACGGGTTGGTAAAAGAAACACTTGCCGGTGTAGGGCTTGAAGACACCATTGATAAAATGCCATCTGAACTGTCGGGGGGTATGCGAAAACGTTTGGGACTTGCCCGCACGCTTATAC
>DASPJQ010000322.1:0-1258 GCA_035628535.1 Flavobacteriales bacterium
CTAAAAGCAAAATAATATTACCAGACCCAAAATTTGGTGATGTAATTGTAACCAAATTCGTAAATAACCTGATGTGGGACGGTAAAAAAAACACCGCCTATACCATTTTTTACGAAGCCCTTGACCTGGTTGAAAAACGCACGAAGGAAAATCCGTTGGACATCTGGAAAAAAGCGGTGGAAAACGTGACCCCTTCAGTTGAGGTGCGCAGTCGCAGGGTGGGTGGTGCAACGTTCCAGATTCCTACCCCTGTGCGCGACAGCCGCAAGCAATCACTGGCCATGAAATGGTTGATCCAGTATGCCCGCAAGCGCAACGAAAAATCAATGGGCGAGAAACTGGCCGGTGAAATTATTGCCGCATCAAAAGAAGAAGGTGCTGCATTTAAAAAGAAAGAGGATGTACACCGCATGGCCGATGCCAACAAGGCGTTCTCACATTTCCGTTTTTAATTGAATAGAATAATTATATATGTCATTAGACTTAAAATATACACGTAATATAGGGATCGCAGCGCACATTGATGCGGGTAAGACCACCACTACCGAGCGTATTCTTTATTACACAGGTGTAAACCACAAGATTGGTGAGGTGCATGATGGTGCGGCCACAATGGACTGGATGGTACAGGAGCAGGAACGTGGTATTACCATTACATCGGCCGCAACCACTTGTTTTTGGAATTACCGCGGCAACAAGTATAAGGTTAACATTATTGATACCCCGGGCCACGTGGACTTTACCGTTGAGGTAAACCGTTAATTGAGCGTGCTTGACGGCCTTGTTTTCCTTTTTAGCGCGGTTGATGGCGTTGAGCCCCAATCTGAAACCAACTGGCGTTTAGCCAATAATTACAATGTTGCACGCATTGGCTTCGTAAATAAAATGGACCGTTCAGGTGCCGATTTCCTTATGGTTGTAAAACAGGTTAAGGAAATGTTGGGCTCAAACGCAGTTCCGTTGCAATTACCCATTGGCGCTGAAGATAATTTCAAAGGCGTAGTGGACTTGATCAACTTCCGCGGAATGGTTTGGAACGAAGCCGACAAAGGTATGACATACCAGGTCATTGATATCCCGGCTGACATGGTTGAAGAGGCCAAAGAATGGAGGGAAAAACTACTTGAAGCTGTTTCGGAGTATGATGATAAACTCATGGAGAAGTTTTTTGACAATCCTGAGTCCATTACCGAGCGTGAAGTGCTTGATGCATTGCGCAAGGCTGTTATTGATATGAAAATTGTCCCTATGGTTTGCG
>DASPJQ010000323.1:0-1052 GCA_035628535.1 Flavobacteriales bacterium
ATTGATTTTTTATTTCCGTTACAGGCAAAAACGGCACTTGTCCTTTCAGTTGCAGCGCAGCCTCAGCGAACGCGAATTGCTTATAAAAGAAATCCATCATCGTGTTAAAAATAATTTGCAAATCATAAACAGCTTGCTGAACATGCAAATGAACCGCAATGACGGAAAAACAACCCGTGAAGTCATCAGGTTAAGCCAGGACCGTATTCATGCCATGTCAATGGTGCATGACAAACTCTATAAATCGGCCAACCTTGAAAATATACACGTTGCAGAATACCTCCAAAGCATGTGTGATTATTACAAAGCGGCATATGATTTTGACTCAAAAAAAATACGGGTAAATTGCACGGTTAATGCCCCCAACATCCATATTGATCAGCTTATACCGCTTGGGCTTATTGTAAACGAGTTACTCATAAACAGTGTTAAGTATGCTTTTAACCATGAAGGTGGCATGGTTAATATTTCGTGTATTCATGCACAGGATTTGATTATATTTACGGTAGCCGATAATGGCAAGGGTTTGCCTGCAGATTATGACAAGAACATGAAAAAATCATTGGGCATCCAGTTGGTTCAAGGTTTGAGCAAGCAATTAAAGGCCGATCTTAACATTGAAAACAAGCAGGGAGCTTCATTTCAATTTAGCTTTAGGCCCCACGTGGTCTGACGTATGAAAAAAATTCGCCCAGATAGGTACTTATTGTTTTTTTGCAGTTTCCTGTACGGAATAATGAGCTCGTGCGGCAGTAATTCCGGCACCGGCAATAAAAAGCAGGGAATAAAGCAGGTTGAAGAACAAATGCTGCAATGCCAGGCATTTTCCACAGAATCATTTTCGGAAACTTCTGAAAAAAAAAGATTATTGCTTGTTGCCCGGATGTTGGGTGAACGTTACAGATGCGATTCACTTATCCTGAACTATTTCAATTTTTTTTCCGGTCGCTTGAAAACTGATACCGTACTGGCCGGTACCATTGCACACCGGCTTGATTGTTTGGATTACGACAATGTGTCGCAAAAAGCCAATGTGCTTAAAAGGGCATTTG
>DASPJQ010000324.1:0-2577 GCA_035628535.1 Flavobacteriales bacterium
CAGCAGTTGATCATTCTATTAGCGTGCATTGGCATAGCAGTTGTGCTGGTGTTCCTTGTGTTCGTGTCGCGATCGCTTAAATTAACGCGCAGGCAAAAAAACATCATTGAAGAACAAACACGGGAAGTGCAGCTGCAAACCCTCATTGTTGAGGAAAAACAAAAAGAAATAATGGACAGCATTTACTATGCCAAGCGTATTCAACAGGCTTTATTACCTACTAAAAGGTACATTGAACGCTCCATTAACCTGAAAAAAAACAATGTTTAGGTTTTGCGTTATAGTATATATTGTTTGTGCAGCTGATTTTGGGACTGCACAGAATAACCGTGCTGACTCACTTGACAAGGTAATTCAATCAACAAAAAAAAATACGGTAAAAGTTGATGCCTACCAGGAACTGTTTTTGGCCTACGAATTCACCGATACTGCAAAGGCCATGGAATACCTGCGCAAAGGCCTGGTGCTTTCAAAGAAAATAAACTATGGGAAGGGTTTGGCACGCGTGTATACCTGTTACGGTTATTTTGCAGAAGACATTGGCCAATATGCTGCAGCCATTGAATACCACAGGTTGGCGGCCAAAACCAGCGCGCGCATTAAAGACCTGAGCCGTTTAGCCGATTCTTACCGCAACATTGCCCATAATTATTTTAATACAGGATGCTATACCGAGGCACAAACGTATTGCGATTCGGCCATACTGCTTAACAAAAAAGACAAAAACAAAAAAGACCTTGCATACAGTTATACGATGCAAGGATTGATTTACCAGAAACAAGGCAATTATCCTGCCGCACTTAAATACAATTTAACCTCGTTACGCCTTTGCGAAGAATTGAATGACAAAGCCGGTATGCACAGCGCATGCATAAATGTTGCACTGGTATACAGCGACCTTAAAAACATGGACCTTTCACTTAAGTTTCAATTGCGCGCTTTAAAATATGCGCGTGAACTCAATAACCTACTTGGTACGGCAAGGTGCTACAACAACATCGGCAATGTTCATTCTGAAAAAGGACGCCTGAAAGAAGCGCTTGCCAGCTATAACTCATGCTTGTTTATTATGCAGGAAATGCATAACCAGGAGGGCATGGGCGTTTCATACAACAATATTGGAAATATTTATGACAAAATGGGGTTATACGATTCATCGTTGAAAGCCCATTTTAAAGGCCTGGAAATTCAAAAAGCCATTAACGATGAAGCGGCCATGGCTTCGAATTATGTGAATATTGCAAGTACCTATAATCACCTCAGGCAGTATAAAGAATCGGTAAAATACTCAAAACTTTCGCTTGACATTTCAAAAAAAATCGGTTATTTAAAACTGATTCGCGATTCGTATCAAAACCTTTCAGACGCAAAAAGCCGCTTACAGGACTTTAAAGGCGCCTTACGTTGCCACCGTTACTACATCATATACCGGGACAGTATTAACAACGCTGAAAGCCAGAAGAAGACCATCGAGAATCAGCTTGCCTATGACTTCGAAAAAAAGGAAGCCATTGCTGCTACGGAATACCGAAAAGAACTGGAAGCCGAAAAAATGATATCGGAAGAAAAAAACCGGAAGCAATCTTTTGCCATTATATGTATATTCAGCGGACTCGCATTGTTTATTGGCTTTGGCATTTACATTGTCCGGTCATTGCGTATAACACGCAAGCAAAAAAATATGATTGAGCAACAAAAGAGAGATGTTATCCGGCAGAAGGAATTGATTGATGAGAAGCAAAAGGAATTAATGGACAGCATTCACTACGCCAAACGCATACAGTTAGCAATTTTACCCAATGAAAAATACATTGAGCGAAAGTTAAAAACCGGATGAGAAGGCCAAATGTATTCGTGTCTGCCATGTTTGCTTATTCAATTGACTGTTGGAACGCCAACGATTTTCAGACGGATGTGGCCATTGTTTTTTTAATCGTTCCATAACCTGTAAATGAATACTGGTGATTTTTCGTGTTATGAATAGGAACAAAAGGCGTGTTAATTTTATATAAGTCCAACAATTTTAGGAAACAGCTTATCTTAAAAACCATTAACGCAACCGTTCCCTGCCATATATGCTCACTTTCTAAATAATACAATGCTAAAAGAATATTCTGCTTAAATTCACGTAAAACAGGGTCATGAAAGGAATAATAACGGGCTTAGGCGTTTTACTAAGTATATGCGCAACAGCACAAGTTTCAGATTACATTGAAACAAACGCCCTAAAAGCAAAAATTACTACCCTGGGAAGACTATTTAGCTTTCCCACATACACAGCGCCTTCATTTGAGGCACCGAAGAATTCAGGTAAAAACACTTTCTATTTTAGTAATTTATGGATAGGAGGCGAAGATGCCTTTTCACAAATCCATTTATGCGCCAACCAAAACGATTTCCAATATGGACCACTTTCCGATACCACGGCCTTGGTTTCTACTTCTGCAGCTTCATGGGATAAAATATGGAAAGTAACGACTAATGATATTTCTTATCACATTGCTAATTATATGACTATTGGCTACGTTCCTTCTGCAGCCATTGCAAATTGGCCTGGAAACGGACAAACTGCTTTGA
>DASPJQ010000325.1:0-1717 GCA_035628535.1 Flavobacteriales bacterium
ACCTTGCAATAAAATAGCTCAAAATACCCAGCCCTCCTCCAATAACACTAAAGGTAAGCGCACCGAAAACTTTTTTAGACCGCGCTATTTTTTCAAACCCGTCAATGTACGACTGTTCGTTCAGGTAATTTTTGTTGCTTACCTTATTGATGTTGATCTCAACAGCAAACAGTCCAGAAATAACGGTGACGGCAAAAGGAGCAACAATGGAAATGAGTCCCGGTTCCGATTTAAAAAATCCTTTCGTAAATTTATGCGTTACCGTATCGGTATTATAGGTATCCATTAATGAAATGCCATAAGTAATTAAGCCGGTAGCGATTTTTAAATTAATGGGATTATAATTTTTGCGCGCGTCTTTTTCACCCAAAAAGAAATAACGCATTTCCTGCGGGGTAAGAAAGTTGCCAATGGTTGTATCACGTTTATAAAAAATGTATTCGGGCTGGTTCGCCTTTTCAATGCTGAAAACCCGGTAATGCTCAATAACCCGTGTGCTTGTTTTTGATTTACGCATGAAGTTCATGGTTATTTTACCATCCGTAGTGTCTGTAATTGTGCCTTCAAAGGTTTGCCCGTTCATTAAATTCACTTTGTCAGGTTCCTGGCAAAATCCTGAAAAATAAGGCATTGTAAAAAATAAGGCAAACAGGATCTGAGGTATTTTCATACCTAAATATAGGCAAAATTCAATCACTCACCGGTTTAAAATTGTTTAATAAAAATAAGGATTAAGATACCGTGCAGGTACCTATATTTGTCGTCCTCAAAAATCGCATTATGGCGCATAATAAATATTCATTTGCCGCACGGCACATTGGTCCTTCTGAAAAAGAAACAAACGAGATGTTAAAATACATCGGGGTAGGAAGCCTTGACGAACTGATTGATCAAACCGTTCCTGAGCAAATCCGCTTGAAAAATAAATTAAAAACGGGCCTGGGACTCTCAGAATATGAATACCTCAAGCACCTGAAAACTGTAGGCCAAAAAAACAAGGTATTTAGGTCTTATATTGGCCAGGGTTATTACGGTACCATTACACCACCTGTAATACAACGCAATGTTTTGGAAAATCCCGGATGGTATACAGCCTATACGCCCTACCAGGCCGAAATTGCCCAGGGAAGGCTTGAAGGGTTGTTGAATTTCCAGACTGTAGTAATGGATTTGACCGGTATGCCCATTGCCAACGCTTCATTACTTGACGAGGCAACTGCTGCTTCCGAAGCCATGACCATGCTGCACGCAAACCGTACAAAAGAAAAAATTGCGGCAAAGGCCAACGTTTTTTTGGTGGCTGACGATGTTTTTCCGCAAACCATTGATGTTGTCATTACGCGTGCAAACCCGCTTGGCATCGAGGTTAAAATTGTTCCGCAGGCTGAAATAACGTTTGATGCCAATGTATTTGGTGTGCTGCTGCAGTACCCAAACCGCTATGGAAGCGCAAACGACTACGCGGCTTTTGCGGAAAAGGCAAAAGCCGCAAATGTATTTATTGCCGTTGCCACCGACCTGCTCGCACTGGCATTGTTAAAAGCCCCGGGTGAATGGGGTGCTGATGTTGTGGTAGGAAATTCACAACGGTTTGGTGTGCCAATGGGGTATGGTGGGCCACATGCCGCTTTTTTTGCCTGTAAGGATGAATTCAAACGGCTGATCCCGGGACGTATTATTGGTGTTTCGGTTGATTCCAGCGGTAAACCTGCTTTGC
>DASPJQ010000326.1:0-1030 GCA_035628535.1 Flavobacteriales bacterium
TTATAATTTCATTGTTGTACAGTTTTATTGAAACATTGGCTCCGCTAACTTGCAACTGAACCTTAAGAAAAGACGCGCACTGAATTTTGTTTTTTACGATAAAGTTTTGTTTTAACCCTTTTTGGGTGTTTATGTATTCCAAATCAAACTGGCTGTGTTTTTCAAGAATTTTATTGCCAGTGCTCACATAAGCGCAAAAGTCATTGACAGGAGCATGCCATAAACCTTTTTCGATTGATAAAAGCTGAAAAGAATAGGTGTTATTATTGAAATTAGTCAGTTGAATGGTTTGCCTGCAAGGTTCAAGTATTGCCTTGAAATTGTTGTTTAAATTACTGCAGGAAATTAAATTATTGTCCGACTGAATAAATGCGTAATGACCACGTTGAAGATCGTTAAAAACTTTTCTTTTCCAGTTTTCATCGATTTTCTCTTTTTGAGAAAATCCGGTAAAGACAATAAAAACAAGCAAAAAAGTAAAACCTGCTTTCATTGTATACGCTGAACTGTTGTTATATGTAAACCCATAATTTTCATGGCCCTGCAAAGGTAGGACAATTGTACATGGGAGCAATTACATTATCACGGAATTAGGTTATAGTATTATTAAATATGCCAAAAAGTGGACAAACGCCTTAATACCAGGTCGAAAAATTTAACGATTTAGGACGAAAGAAGGGACAAAATAACACAGTAGGGCCAAATGGCGAATAAGGCTGCATCAAACCTGTCAAGAATGCCTCCATGGCCGGGTATGATGTTTCCCGAATCTTTTACACCAATCCAACGTTTTATGGCCGATTCAATCAAATCGCCAATTGTACCAAAAATACCAACGGCCAATGCCAGGACTGCGTAAGCAAGGGGGCTTCCTAAACTCTGATTCCAATAAATTCCGCAAAGCACGGCAACAATGGCTGTAAAAACAATTCCGCCAACAAATCCTTCAACTGTTTTTTTTGGTGAAATGGTTTCAGCTAATTTGGTTTTTCCAAGCAGCCTGCCGCAACAATAAGCCATGGTATCGTTA
>DASPJQ010000327.1:0-1126 GCA_035628535.1 Flavobacteriales bacterium
GCACAGGTTTTTTGGCAATGTGACAATGCACCAGTTCCAGGGAATCTGTGGCAATAAAAGGCAATTGTCCGGTCATCATTTCATAAAACGTAATGCCAAGCGAATAAAAATCGCTGCGATAATCTACCGTGCGGTTCATCCTGCCGGTTTGTTCAGGAGAAATGTAGGCAAGTGTACCCTCCAGTTTTTCCGGAGGGGTGAGGGAAGCGTTTTTGAGCGTAATGCGGGTAGCCAGACCAAAGTCAATAAGCCGGATATCGGCAGTTTCAATTTCAGCCAGCAGGTTATCAGGTTTAATGTCTTTGTGGATGATGCCCTGCTGGTGAATTTTGTGAACTACATCAGCAATGGAAATAGCAAGCTCCAGAAAAATCCGCAGGTTGTCGATTTTACCCTGTTGAATGAGCCTGCGCAAAGATTGTCCGGAGAAATATTCCATGAGCAAACTGTGCCTGCTATTGATTTTTTCATATTTATGAACTCTCCTCAGTCCATCGAAAACCAGCCCTTTGGTAATTTCATATTCCTGTTGAAAACGAAATATTTCCTCCGCTGAAGGGTAGTCGTCCTTGAGAATTTTTAATATATACTTTTGATGATCAGCCATATTTATGACTTCATAGACAACCGTTCTTGCACCTTCATACAGCTTATCTTCAATTTGGTAAGGACTTAAAACCATAAGGCAATCTTTTTAGAGGAATTACTAAATCTAAAAATTTGCACAAAAAAAAACAATTCCCATAACGGAAATTGTTTTGAATGGTCAAATGGTTATATTGTTTGAATGGTTATATGGCTTTATGGTTATATTGTTATGTCGTTGATTTGGAACAGGTTTTTTGATAAAAAGAAAAATATTTTTAACAAGAAAACAATATAACTATTCCTCATTCAAATCAAGCACCTCCCAGGTGTGATCTGCAAGAAGCTGGATTTTAGCCCGGTAGCGACCAATTCTGCGGCTGCGGCCCCACTCGTTGGGAGCAATCAGCGACATGACATCCATGCCGTCTTCGCGTTCGTAGAGGTAGTAAATTCTGCCGATAATGGGCTCAAAACGCATTTCTGCCACGTAGACGCGCTCCGAAATGTGTACACGCTGATTGAGGTCTTTGGCTTGCTG
>DASPJQ010000328.1:0-1092 GCA_035628535.1 Flavobacteriales bacterium
AAATATGGGAGGCACTTGTTCCTGCCGGCCAATAAATGATTGTGCAACATCATGAATTTGTTCTTCGGTAATGTGACCCGTTTCAAACGTTTTGTCCGACTGTGTTTCCAAATCGTAACTGGGTGTGGTGGCCCCTAAAAAAATTGTGCCGGTATATTCTTTCAACGTGTTTTGAAGCGCCTCAATTTTTTTGGTGGCTTTGCCAATGCACACAACCAGTATGCCGGTGGCCAACGGATCAAGCGTACCGGCATGGCCGATTTTAATGTTTTTATATGCCGGAAAATTGTTTTTAATAAAAAACTTAAGGCGGTTCACCACATCAAACGATGTCCATGTCAACGGTTTGTTGATCACTAAAATTAATTCGGGCTGATTAAGGTTTTCCACGTGTTCGGCCACAGATAACACAGATTTTCACAGATTATTCAAATAAAAATCAAATAAAAATGTGGCAATACATGAAATCTTATATGCAAAAATAAACAGATTTCCACTTAAAACTACCTGTGACAATTTTGTGACAATTCTTTTTTGTTTTCTCACATGCTTTATTACGAATGAATTATATAAAACCGGGTTTGCTTTTCATTCGGTAATCTTTTTTATGTGTGAAAATCTGTGTTATCTGTGGCTGTTTTCAAGTAAGGTCAAATCTTATTACGTATTTTCGCCCCCGATAGCTATAGGGACAGTGGCAGAAGAAAAAGCAGGCATGTCGTTTTTGGGGCACCTTGAAGAATTAAGGTGGAGGCTTGTGCGTTGTGCTGCGGCCATCATTCTTTTTGCCGTTGTTATTTTTGTTTTCACCGAACCATTGGTCCAATACCTTTTCCTGAATATGGCCAAACCCGACTTTATTACGTTCAGGGCCATGTGTAAATTATCCATTATGCTGGGTATGGATGACAGTCTTTGCATTAGCGATATACCGGTTACCTATCAAAGCACAACCCCTTCGGGACAGTTCAACGTAAACATTTATTTTGCCATGATTGGCGGCATTATTTGCGCATTTCCTTTTATTTTCTACCAGGTCTGGTCGTTTGTTAAGCCGGCATTGAAGGACAAAGAAAAAAAAGCCGCCCGCGG
>DASPJQ010000329.1:0-2878 GCA_035628535.1 Flavobacteriales bacterium
AGTTTCAAGGACAAAATCAAAGACGGCACACTTTTGAAAGGAAGTTCCATTGACGGGTACCCGATCTTAAACCTGCGCCCCGATGGTAAAAGCAAATCATACTTTGTTCATCGTTTAGTAGCTGAAAATTTTGCCAGGAAAACAAAACCCAAAGCCACGTACGTCATTCACCTCGACTACAAAAAAAGCAACAATACCACGAAGAACCTGCGCTGGGTGACCAAAGCAGAAATGGAAGACCACCAGAAAAAAAACCCGGCTGTTATCAAAGCGCGTAAGGAGCGAATGAAAAATAAACCTACCGAAGGGTTAAAACTGAACCTGGCCAAGGTTAAAAAAATCAAGGCCATGATTACTGCCAAAAACCGTTCCATGAAAATGTCGGAAATAGCCGATAAATTTGGCATAAGCGAAATGCAGTTGTACCGTATCAAGCGCGGTGAAAACTGGGGTCATGTAAAGTAAAACCGAAATCGGAAAGAAAATCAGAAGCCCGGCCCGAAAGTCGGGTTTTTCATTTCAGGTCAACTGATCGGAAAGAATACGCATTTCAATAACCGGGGTTATTTTTTCATATAGAATTCTATATACTGCATCAATAATAGGTGTTTGCACGTCCATGTTCTTCTTCAATTCATAAATACTTTTTACCGCATAATACCCTTCGGCAATCATTTGCATTTCCAGTTGGGCCGCATTTACTGAATAACCCTGGCCAATCATGTAGCCAAAGGTTCGGTTACGCGAAAATTTGGAATAGGCGGTTACCAGCAGATCGCCCAGGTAGGCCGACTCTTTTACATCGCGGTGGCTTACATGAAAAGCGTCAATAAAGGTTTGCATTTCACGCGAACAATTTGATACGAATACGGCCTGAAAATTATCGCCATAACCCAGGCCCCCAAAAATTCCTGAACCCAACGCATAAATATTCTTTAGAACGGCCGCCAATTCGGCCCCGTACACATCATTGCTTACATAGGTTTTAATATAGCGGCATTTAAGCAATGCTGCAACATCTTCGGCAATGGAAACAGTATTGCAGGCCACTGTAAGGTACGAAAGCCTTTCAAGGGCCACCTCCTCGGCATGACAGGGCCCGCATATAATGCCGGTATTCTTTTCCTGTGCGCCTAAATTTTGCTGAAAAAAATAAACGGGAATAATGTTTAACCCCGGTATCATTCCTTTAGTGGCCGTAAAAACAAATTTATTGTTTAACGCATTGGCCTGGCAAACCGAAAAGGCTTCCTGTATAAACGCAGCAGGTGTGGCAATAATAATCAAATCGCTTTTTGAAATGATTTCATTCAGGTCAGCGCTGATGTGCAGTAATTCTTTTTTGAAAAAAACCGACTGAAGGTATTTTGGATTGTGCCCGTATTCAACAAGGTATTTGGCGGTTTCAGGTTTATGTACCCACCAGTTTACCGTATGCCCATTGTCGGTAAGAATTTTGGTGATGGCTGTGCCCCAGCTTCCTGCTCCTATAACGGCTGCTTGCATAAGGCGCGAAGGTACTAAAAAATAAAATGCGTTTATATTTTAATGATTTTACGAACGTAGCGCTGACCATGATCGCACATCACAACAAAATAAACACCTGTCGTGGAATTTGGCAGTACACATATTTCAAATCCGTTTTCACGCACCGTTTTGCTGAAGGGCACCGGCATTAAGTGTGAATCGTATACGTACACTTCCTTATCCGAAAACCCTTCAATGAACACACGGTCGGTAAACGGGTTGGGGTAGGCATTAATGTGCCTGGA
Source organism: Flavobacteriales bacterium (assembly GCA_035628535.1). GTDB lineage: Bacteria > Bacteroidota > Bacteroidia > Flavobacteriales_D > UBA2798 > DASPJQ01. The sequence continues at coordinate 1,773 of DASPJQ010000329.1, forward strand.
TGTTGTTTGCTCCTTTACGCCAATACCTACATCAAAGTATGTTACTTTTTTAAATCCAAGCGGATCGCCAAACACGCTTAAAAAACTAATTTCAAGCACCGGTTTGGCCAGGCTTGAATCGTAAAACAGGTAACTCAGGTGATGTTCCTCTTCGCTACCGTCATCGTGGTCCTTTACGAAAACTTCCTTGCGCAATACATGCACATTGGCATAGCTGGCCGATGGCAGGTTCAACACCCCGTCAGCCATCACCTGGAAATACGTAATCTGGTTGCGGAACACCCCGCTGCCGTATTGGAAATGGGCCGAGTCCATATACACCTGCAGGTAATTCATGCCCGTGAACAGGTCAACGGCCGGTTTATAGTAAAAAGAATTGAATGTGCCTGTAGCTGTTGAGTCGCTCAAACAATTCCCCAGGAAACGCAGTGTATCGGTTTCCTGTTTGTAAAACCAGTCGGCATTGTTTCGCTGCCATACCAAAGTTGCACCGGGGAACAAATCGGAACACCAGAGTGAATCGGGCTCAATATAACTGTTGAAATTGACCGAAGTGGTGTTAAGCGAAGTATAATTGAACGTTTGTCCCAGGCCCGTTACAGGAACGGGTACACCCGTGGTATCGCAATTGTAAATTGAGATGGTTGTTCCCACCACCGGGAAATTCAGTGACGTAAAATAAACCTGGCTTTTGACTAATCCCGGTTGTAACAATAAGAAAATAATGATCAATTTTTTCATTGTACGAATATACTAAAAAATCAGGAAAGAATCTGGTCTGCAATCGTGTCCAGTGTCTTTTCATCGTATTGGTCAATGGACAGGCGTTGTATAAGCGACTGATCGCGCTGACTTAAACCGTAATTATACGCTTTATCGTAGTAGGCAAGAATAATGCGGCAGGCTTCGGTCATGCGGTTCTCGCTTATAGCGATGCATGCATTTTTTGTTTGCTGAGGTCCCAGCCTGCGCTCAATGCGTTTGGTTGCTTCTATTAAATCGGCAGGATCAAATTTTCCATATTCAGCAGCCAGGTATTGGGCCCGTTTTTCAAAATCTACATCAAGGTACAACACGTTGCTGGTGCGTAATTGTGTCCATATACC
>DASPJQ010000330.1:0-2517 GCA_035628535.1 Flavobacteriales bacterium
ATAATTATTGATTTTAATTTATGGATACAATATATACAAGATAGTTCAGGAATTCATTTAAGGGATCGGTTTTGAAATTTTGTAATATTATTCCATAGTATTGAATCAGGTTTTCGAGGTTTTAGATTCAAAATACATTGATTATCAGTAACAAAGTAGGATTTAACAAATTTTTACTACCTTGCAATACAAAGTACCTGAAAATATATATATCTTTGTTATGCATTAAGGCAAAAGCGGGTGGGGTTGTGTGGTATGCGTTCTCACCTGTTTAGTACACGCAAAAAAAGCAGCAACGTAATTTTTTTTACCTCACCTGCTTTTGGCTTGATGCACGAAATAAAAAAAGCAAATGAACATTGAGAATGCAAAACAGCAAATGAAAAAAGGAGTGATTGAACTCTGCGTGCTTTCCATTATAAAGAACAATGAGTCGTACCCCTCTGATATCATTAACGAACTGCAGGCGGCAAAAATAATTGTGGTGGAGGGAACGCTTTATCCCCTGTTAACACGGTTAAAAAACAACAGCATACTTTCATACCGCTGGGTTGAATCAGAAAGCGGGCCGCCACGCAAGTATTACTCACTTACTCCCGAAGGCGAAACCTATTTTAACGGGTTGCTGGAGGCCTGGCAGGAGTTAACAAAAGTGGTAAACAAAGCAACGAAACAGTAGCTACCACACGTTGGACATAAGACGCAAGAAGGGGCGGAACAACTTTGAGCAACAGTTTTGAATGACCGAACCACAACCAACCAAATAAACTAAAATAGCACGAAACATTAATTAACAAACAGGATACGGGGTACCGGATACTGAATACAAAAAATAAAAAATGAAGAAGATTGTAAACGTAAACGTAGGCGGATTCGCATTCGTAATTGAAGAACAGGCATACGAAAAATTAAGTGCCTACCTCAACAGTGTAAGGCGCAACCTGGGCACCGATGTGGATGCCGATGAGGTTATGGGTGATATTGAATTGCGCATTGCCGAATTGTTTCGTGAAGATTTAAAATCGGCAGGCAAGGAAGTGGTTGAAGAGAACCTCATTTCAAAAGTTATTGCCATAATGGGCAAACCCGAAGATTATGGGACCGGTGAACCCCCGAACGAAAAACAATCTGCCGGAACGCATGGCGAAAACCCGAACTGGACTTATGCTGATACAAATCAAACACAACAGCGCAGGTTATTCAGGGACCCCGACCAGAAAACACTGGGCGGTGTTGCCTCAGGGCTTGCCAATTATTTCGGATGGGACCCGCTTGCCGTGCGCATTATTTTCATTCTTCTCATGCTGGGTTTTGGTATTGGTATACCACTATATATTATTCTTTGGATATTGGTACCTGAAGCCAAAACCACCAACGACCGTTTACGCATGCAGGGCAAGCCCATAAATGTTGACACCATTAAACAAGGCTTTAATGATTTCAAGAATGACGTAAGGAACATTGCAGGCAGAGACGGGCAAAAACGCATGCGCAACGCAGCAGCATCGTTTGGCGATAAAGTGGAAGGGGCTTTCTCGGATTTTGGAAAGGCCGTAGGTAAAATCATTGGCGTAATTTTCCTTGTAATCGGCCTTGTTATTTTCGCCAGCATCATTAAGTTTTTACTTACCGGCTCATTCTCATTCCCGGCCGATGTATCGGAAGAACTGTTTTTTGGAAACTATAACCTGTTTTTTGACAATCCATATGATTATTACCTGCTGTTTGGCGGTGCCTGCGTGCTTGGGTTAATGATATTGTGGGGACTTATATCAGCCGGGGTTGAATTGTTGTTTAAAGTCAAACTGGTTAACCGCCCGGTAAAATTCATTACGGGAGGTATATCGGTCATAGCATTGGTATGTGTGATTTATGCGGGTATCAACCTGGGGAAACATTATACCTATGAAGAACAGGTGCCCCGGCAATATGACATTCCCATGAAGGACAGCGTTGTGTCAGTTCACATTTTAAAAGATGAATACTTCAGCAACCGTGCCGACCGCTGGACGAATGAAGACGAACTGGTAAAAGTGTCGCAAAACAAAATTACATTCGGTTACCCGAGCCTGGCCATTAAATTATCAGAAAGTGGCCGCACCTATTTTGAATTGCGTAAAATTGCCTATGGCAACAGGAACCTAACAGCCATTGAAAATGCCGAGGCCATTGAATACCCTGTGCAGGTTGATACGGGTGCCATTACATTGCCTTCTATATTTTCAACTTCCATTAAAAACAAATTCAGGGGGCAACGCGTGGTTGGTGTCCTGTACGTGCCGGCCGGCACCATTATTGAAAACAAACACAACATGAAACGCATCTTTGATCCGTACAATTCGTATTACGCTTACGAAGATTTAAAGGACGCGCCAGCTTACCGCATGACCAAGGAAGGATTGATTGAATGGAAATAACTTCGAATAAAACTTAATAGTAAGCGAATAATAAATATGTGGATTGGGTTAATGAATTTGGTAATAGTTTTTCCATACTAAATATGAAAGCCATACACAT
>DASPJQ010000331.1:0-1120 GCA_035628535.1 Flavobacteriales bacterium
TTATAATGATATAAGCAGTTCATTCAGGAATATGGGGCAAGCCGACTCGGCATTGAAATATATTTCCTATGGCCTTGAAGTTAACAGAAACGTAGCAATGTCAAAAGATCCTAAAGCGGCTGCAAGCGGTAAATTTGGTGTCGGAGTGAATTATTGTTGCATGGGCATTGTATACGAAAATCAGGGAAACTATCCGCTTGCGGTCGAATATTATTTCAAATCAATGAAAATACACAATGAACTGGTAAAATCAGCAGTTCCATTGGCGCGCAAGAAAGCAAGTGAGGCATTGGCAACGGTATACACCAACCTGGGCGGTGTTTTTCAAAGTAACGGTGATTATAAAAAAGCGCTTACATACAATTATAAAGCGTTATCGCTTTACATTAAACACGGCCATGTGCGTTATGAGGCATTGATGTACAGCAATATTGGCAATGCTTACAAAGCGTTGAAAAACCTTGACAAGGCCATTGAATCTTATAAAAAAGGAATAGTAGTGGCCAATAACGGAGGTTTGTTTGCCGATGCCGGCTACATTAGCGGTAACCTCGGATCAATTTACAAGGAGGCCGGAGATTCCCTTTGCAAGATTGGCCAGATGAAAAAGGCCTTTGACAGTTTGTATCCCCTGGCCAGGCAATTTATTGATACGGCTTATGCTGTGAGCAGCCGCTTCGATTCATGGCGCGAAAGTGCGGTTTGGTTAGGAATTATGGGTGATATGTATACTTCATATGGCGATTTTGCAAAAGCAGAATCCTATTTGGCACGCGCCCTGGAATATGCCAGCAAGGGTGGTGACAAAGGTTCAATTCGCGACATCTATGCTTTTTTATTCCGGTTATATGAACAAAAAGGTGATTGGGAAAAAGCGTTTGTGTTTCATACTTCATATGTAAACATTCGCGACTCATTGCTCAACATTGAATCGCTTAACGAGATTTCGCGGAAAGAAATAAATTTCGAATATTCAAAAAAAGCTGCGGCCGACAGCCTTAAAGCCGTTGAACGGAAACGAATGGGAGAAACCTTACTGCACAAGGCCCGTATGCAAAAATATTTTCTGTTTACAGGCCTGGGGCTGTTGCTTATGTTCGGTATTTTTATGTTAGATCGG
>DASPJQ010000332.1:0-3757 GCA_035628535.1 Flavobacteriales bacterium
TGATGCGCCAACGCTTGTTGATTTGCTTGAAGGGTCAAACAGGTACCCAATGTCACCCCTGAACGCCCTGAAGCTTCCTCCTATACCCTGCCCTGCTATACTGAATACATCATACGTATTGTTTGCAAGCGGCAGGTTCATGGTGCTGCGGGTAAAGCCTCCATCTTTTTCACGGTTGAAATCAAGCAGCACTTTTTCCAGCGAAGCGCCATTGCCTTCATTCAAATACCCGTATGCGGGAACCACTTCTGTTTTTTTTGAGAGGCTGGTTTCATTGTAATACCCCGAAAGGGTTGCCTCAAGCCCGTCAATACCCACAATGGTCGGGCCCAGTTTGGCCGATACGGTAACGCTGTAGTTGTTACGCGGCATTTCGTAACTTGGAACATAGGTCTGGTTCACGAATGAAATATGACCACCGGCATTCTGACCATGTGTCAGGTCCTGGGTCACCCCATTCCTGCCTGCTACGTCCTTCTTGTCGGTTTGTGATGCGCTTAATCCAAATGTAAAATTCGTTAAGCCCGCCCTGTTGTTAATGCTCACGCCAATGTTCGATCCAAGGTTCTTTATATTGTTGTTTTCGTCCTCAACTTGTTTGCTGTATGATAAACTAGGTCTTATATCAAGTCCGGTTCCACTGCTTGCTGAAATACCCAGTGACATATTTAATTTTCCTTTTTCACCTGCACCCATTGAAATGGTTGGCGTAACGCTTTGTTCAAAGCCAACACCGTTGTAATTATTATAATTGACACCCAGGCTATACCCTATGCTGGCAAAATCACCGCCAAACAATTCATAGCCTATGCCAACAGTCAACCCATATGTGCGGTTTGTAAGCATGTTGAATTCCTTTGCTACCTGGTCACCATCAAAATCATCAGGCAAACCGCGCATGTTTCGTGTAATGGAACCTGTATTGAGGTTCCAGCCAAGACCAACCCAACTTGCTTCCTGGTCCATTGTTACACCTGAGCTGTAACTCATGTTTATGGGATAACCGCCTGCATCCATCAAAGGAATGTTATAATGAAAATCACCACTGAACAGGTCAACCATGTCACTTACACCTACAGGTGTGAAACTTTGCACCTCGGGTTGGCTTGGCCCCCCGGTAAGCGCATAGGCTGCGGTTGGATAAAACATTTCGGTTGCCATCAACAAGGCAAGCGTAACCGCTGTTTTCTTAAACCATTTTGATTTACTTATAGCTATTATCATATTAAAAGACTATTTCCGGGTTAAAACTTATAACTTCATTATTAAACTCAAACATGAGCACGCTGTTTCCAAAAATTTTATCGTCCATGCAAAAAACCACAGGCTTATCTTTTTTCAATTTGCTTTCATCAAAAAGAAACATTACCTGCATAGTTGGATCAATGTCATTCATGTAATGGTGATGCAGTGAGCAGTCAATTGTATCATTCCCCTGTAAAAGATAAACGTCCTTATTCATATCAAAATCAATATATTTTTTGCGCATATACGCCTCGTCCTTTTCAGTGACATTGTATTTTACCGGGTGTATACCGCCATGTGTATTTATTTTTAACCTGAAGCACAATGAGCCTTCCTGCTCCTTCACATGCCTGGCGTAGTTCTCCGGGGTTTGCGGCTCGCTGCTCATTTCACGCAAAGCCATTTCGCAAGCCGGCATAAAGGCCACCTCGTACTCCAGGTCTTGCAGAGTCTTTGTCATGAAAAAACCGTTTTCTTCGTCCATAATATACCCGGCCAATTCCTGCGTGGTATATTTTGACGGTTTAAACGAAACAATAAAATAAAACCCGCTGGCAAGAAGCAGCAGGCAGGCCCCGCCAAGCAGTACTTTGCTTACCGGCTTCGCTTTTTTTATTTCTGGTCTTTTCGTCTTTTTCATGGAATTATCTTTTTCCCAGGTATTTTTTATTGATATACATTACCAATTCATCGGTTATGTCCAAATCGCCCTTTGCATACATAATATTGCCCGTGCCGCTTGTGCCAAAAACAATGTCAAGGCCCTTTTCTTCACCATAATCCTTCACGTACTGGTTAATTTGTTTCCATATTTTTTCGTCCATTTCCCGTGCCTGCAATACATCGGTTTCAGCAAATGATTTTTCTTTCAGCACAATGTGGTTTTCCAACTGGCGCGCCAGCAATAACTTCTTGCGGTTTTCTTCCTGGCCAAGTTTTGACGAATCAAGTTCCCTGTACATATCGCCCAAAACAAGCCGCAGGCTGTCAAGTGTAAGTTTTCGCGCATTGACCGATACTTTTAGCTCTTTTTCCAGGGTCTTCTTTAATTCAAACCCATTAAACAGTTTGAAATTATCAATGTACCGGGGTTTGTTTTCGGGCCTGAGAAAAAAAGCACAGGTTAGCAGGATTATAAATCCTGCAAAATTGATATAGGTTAATTTGTCTTTCATAGTTATTTTCTGAATCGGAGTTTGAACACTTCATTATTCTGATTTTTCACTTCAAAAGTGTAAAATCCGGTTGGCAACCCCGTGAGGGGAAGTATGCGCCTGTTGTCACCAATTCGGTTAACTATCACCGGATCCGACACATTGGCCGAAGTGAGTACAACATTGCGGTTTTTATCGTATACCGAATAATTCAATTTGCTGTCGCTGTCATGATATTCTTCGTCAAACTCAAAAGCCAGGTAAGTTTGGTTGGCATAATAATAGCCCGCATCCAATTCTCTTTTAAGTACGACCCTTTCTTTTACGTTGGCGGGCATGTGTTTACTTTTAAACGAATACAGCTTCGCGGTAAAAACACTTCCGCGGTCAGTGCCCTGGTAATCGTCCCTTCCGCCAAATGCAACACGTATATTGCCAAATGCATCAAGTCCCATGTATTCAAAACACTGCCCGAACGTATATTGATCATTGGTATTGGAATAAAACAAACCGCAGGAATCACTCAGTTCACGTGCTTCCAAAACATTGCCGGCCGAATCAAGCATTGTTATCCAAAACCTGCCGCGTGCAATACCAAACATTTCGGCAAGCCCCTGGCCGATCACCAAATCATTAATGCCGTTTCCGTCAATGTCGGGTATCATTTCTACGGTAAATCCAAACGACTTCCCGTTGGTGAGTGTATAAGGAAAATTACTTCCCGAATTGTTTATTTTTTTAAAGGTCACACAGTTTCCGCTGGTGTCAAGTGTAATAATATGCACTGCACCTGTACTGTTCATGTTTGAACCAACGGCAATGTCCTCTTTTCCATCTCCATCAAAGTCTCCGATACCGGCTACCCCAATCCCAAAAAGGTCTGTGCCGCCAAAGGTCTCGCCAAAATTGCCTTGCGTATTGCTTATCCGCTGGCTCTTTTTTACGGTGCCGTCACTTTTTAAAAAGACTACATATGCCGCCCCACGGTTAGTTCCCCCGTCATCATTTTGGTAGGCCCCAACCACAATATCAACAACACCGTTATTGTCAAGATCGCCTATGGTGTCAATATCAACGCCAAAACGATCGGTATTTGCAAGTGTTAAGTTGGCCCCGTTGGCAATTTTGGTGTATCCTTTAACAGTTCCACTTGTATTGAGGTATGTTAAATACACCGCACCACGATCAGTCCCGCCATCATCATTACCGGGGGCTCCAATAAATACGTCCTCAACACCATCGTTATCAAAATCACCTGCCGGAGCAATGCCCCAGCCCAGGTTATGGTCGGCTCCCAATGTTGCAAAATTGGTTGTTCCGCTGCGTATTTCGTTTGACGAACTCACCTTACCGGTAGC
>DASPJQ010000333.1:0-29211 GCA_035628535.1 Flavobacteriales bacterium
ACGGAGGAATGGAACTGGCGCTTAAAGGTGCTATGATAATGATAAATTAATATGCCGCCAGCTGCACGCTTAACCGATTTTCACGAGTGTCCGATGGAAGACCCTTCGGTACCACCCATTCCACATGTGGGAGGACCGGTAGTTGGACCCGGTGAACCAACTGTGCTTATTGCAGGCTTACCCGCAGCGCGTGTTGGCGACATGTTGGTATGTGTGGGGCCGCCCGATTCAATTGTTAAAGGTTCGAGCTCGGTTATGATAGGAGGCATGCCTGCGGCACGCATGGGCGATCAAACAGCGCATGGTGGCGAAATTTTAGTTGGTGCATTTAATGTAATGATAGGAGGGTAAATGATAACGAAAGCAGAAAATAATTTCCTTGGTTCGGGATGGTCATTTCCTGTAACATTTTCAGAGGGAAACTACCAGTTGAACCTGGCTACCTATGAACAAAATATAAATGAATCCATAAATATTATTTTATTGACCCGCAAAGGTGAACGTTGCCTGGAATCACAATTCGGGTCGGGGTTGCAGCAGTTTTTTTTTCGTAAAATGAATGAAACATTAAAAGGTGAAATCACGGATGCTGTAAAAATTTCGTTGCTGCATAACGAGCCCAGGATTACCGTAAAAAATGTATTGGTTGAATTTGCTGATATTACAAGCGGCCAGGTTCTGATAACCATACAGTATGAATACAACCAAACCAATACACGGCACAATTACGTGTTCCCGTTTTACCTGAATGAAGGAACTAACCTGAATTAACATACAAGTTGGCAAGTTTAAACCCATATAGCAATATCGTTTCCCAGGAAAAAGCGCTTGTTCCGGCCGGTAACCTGATTGATGGCAGAACAGAGGTTGACATGTTGAATTTTTTGGCGGAATTTTCTGCACTGATTAATTTTTACGATCAAAATAATAAAATCAATGGAAACTGGAAGCCATTCTTATTGAAGGATCCTGTTTTTTTACTGGCCTATATAGCAAAAACAAAATTCAGTGAATTTTATGTCCCTTACGAAAATGCGGTGCGTAACATAAAAAATCTGTCTGTCATTGACAGTAACAACCAGGATACGGCATTTTTCCTGAACCAGGTATTCAATGAACTGATACGGTTGTACAACAGGTTGGCTGAGTGGACCTTTTTTATGCAAATGGGTATTGAAAAATATGATTTGAAAGAGTACCTGCTGCATCACGTGAAAAATACATATAGCCAGGTTGTGTGGGCAATTTTGGGCTTGAGGGATATAATGTTGCCCCAGGAAAACATATTTACGTTCAACAGGGCATATTTTTATGTTTCGGGTTATGCTAACGAACAGCTATGGATCCAGAATAAAAGCGTAAACCCGAAAAGTCAACTGCTCAATTATTCTATTAAAGATGATGAAAGAACATTCAGCGATGGGTATAAAGCGGCATTGGCGCATTTTACGGCCCTTACATCCACCGGGGACCAGTTGTTTTCTTTTTTTAAAACGGTGATTCACCATGCAAAAAACGAATTTGCAAAACTTACCCTTGAAAAATCAAAATACCCTGATACTACGCTGTTACGGGTATTTATTCAATTGCTGCAAATTCATCAAAAGCAATTAAACGGCATAGCTGAAAAACACCTGAAATTTTATTATAAGGACATATTAAAACAAACAAAAAACCCTGCAGTTGCTGATTCAGTCTACTTGTTTGCGCAACTTGCAAAACCAACCAATGTGTTTAAATTGCCTAAAAGCACATTGTTCAATGCCGGGCTGGATATCCAAAAAAACCCAATCCTGTTTTCCAACAGTGTTGATATTGACCTTAACCCTGCCCAGATTACAAATGCCTATACGTTGTGTCAAATTCAAAACGCAAGCACAGGTAACACTTCTTTATATTTAAATCATATTGAAAAACCAGCCGTACTGCAAAAACAGCCCGATGGAAAAAACCTTTCATGGGAAACGTTTGGGGGTTCTGCAAAAATGCCAGCCGTTGCCACCAACCTGGGAATTTCCTTTGCCTCCCCACTTTTATACCTGCCGGAGGGAAACCGAACAATAACTGTTACCATGATGTTTGATCACGCATTGAGTGAAAGTGACCGGACGCTTATTGCAAATGCAAGCTATTTCCTGAGCGGAGCCGCCAATTGGATTCCGGTAAGCATTTCATTGCCACCCGATCAAATTTTTATAGCCAATGCATACACTTTGCAAATTACACTCACGCCTGATGTAGAGGCCATATTGCCTTTTACCAAAAACCCCGATGGATATTCCAGTCCATGGCCATTATTGAAAATGGAATTCAACGTTTTTTCGCAATTGACACAGCCCCCCTTGCTCACGAATTTACAAATTGATGTTAATGTTTCAGGGATCAGTTCACTGGTATTGCAAAACGATTTTGGTGCATTAAACCCAAAAAAATCATTTACACCTTTTGGACCGACACCTGCAATTGACGCCAACTTTATAATTGGAAGCAACGAGGTTTTCAGCAAACCCATTTCTTCATTCACATTGACCTTGAATTGGGACAATTTGCCAAATGATTTTCTGGAATATTACCAATTTTATAACGATTACCTGGCAGTAGACATTGGTCCTTTTCCGACTGCTACCAGCACCTCCGCTTCACCGGGTTTCTGGAGTTGCTTGTCAGGTTTATTTAAAAAGAAACCCGCACCAACATTGCCTGCTACCCCTGTTCAGGATAACGGTCCCAATGTGCCATTTAATACCGGTGCATTTAACGTACACTTTAGTTTGCTGCAACAATATAATTGGACCGATTGCACTGTTTACAATGTAACATTAACAGACGCGCCTTCATCCAATAGCAGTGTTGCACCGCCTGATCCGCCTCTTTTCGAAGCTGGCGAATCAGCAATAAATCCCTACAGTGTGTTTATATATAATGTTCCTGATCCCTATGCCACCGTACCTTATTCAGCCAACCCGGATTTGCAGCTTGCAACATTGAAGTATGCCGATCACAATGCGACCGGTTTTATGAAAATGAGCATAAGCGCACCGGCCGAAGGTTTTGGCGCTGATTTGTACGCTAAAGTCGTTACCTATATTGCTTTGCAAAATGCCTACACTATTGCTAAAAACAACAAGCCGGCCAATGTTCCTGTGAACATTCCGTATACACCCAAAGTTTCTGCAATTACCGCCAGTTATGAAGCTTCGCAACTTTATACGCTGCAATACAATAAGGAAAAATATCCATTGCAGTGCTATCACTATACGCCTTTTACAAATTACCTGGTTTATGATAACACTCAGGAGGCAGAGAAATATTCCAGCCAGATTAGTCAACCGCTGATGGGTGTCCGCAGGTGTGAAAACGGTTTGCATATTTTTGCACCTTTTAAGCATACTGGCGTTCTTTACCTGGAGATGGATAATTTGCTGGCTGCAGATGCAATAAATTTTTATTTTGACCTGGCGCAAAAATTTGGTAACCCGCCAAATATTAGCCTTTCATATTATTATTTAAGCGATACGCAATGGGAGCCTTTAACCGTGCTTTCCGATACGACCAATAATTTAAGTTGTTCTGGTATTATACAGTTAAACGTTCCCTCGGGTATTTCAAAATCAAATCCGCGGATGCCAGGGACAAGTTACTGGTTTTCGATAGTCACTTCAGGTGACGTCAGCTCATATCCCAATACCTGTTTTGTAAATACAAACGGTTTTTTGGTTGTGCGAACGGGAACAGCTTATTTGACGGATTCAGTGCCGCCAACATTGCCTGCCAATGCCATTACTAAACCGCAAACCGCGATACCAGCCATTGCTGCCCTTACACAGCCTTTCTCTTCTTTTGGAGGTGTGGCGGCTGAAGATGACCAATTGATGAATAAAAGAATAAGTAAACGTATAAAGTCTAAAGACAGAATCCTTATTTCGTCTGATTATGTAAACTTAATAAGAGAGCAATTTCCAACTGTTTATTTTACAAAAGTTTATTTTGATCCCGATACCGGAAAAACAAGTGTGTGCATTGTAAACAAGTACAGTAGCTGGAAGCAGGACAATGCCTTTACTCCATTGAGCAGTTTTTGTCAAAAAGATGCCATTTACACGTTTTTGAGTCCAAAAGTCTCTGCCTTAACCCAACTTGAAATAACCGATTTTACTTTAAACTACGTTCAGGTAAGTGCGACAATTATGGTTTCTCCCGGTTTTGAATTTACAGGTGTGAAAAAAAATGTTGAATTGGCACTTATGTTGTTTATGTGTCCATGGATTGAATCTTCGCAGGCACAATTGCCCGTTGACACAGGTATTAGCGCAAGCCAGGTAGCAGCGTTCATAAAAACCATAACAGGTGTTTCCGCTGTCAATGATGTGAAGCTGTTTATTGGTCGCCCGGGTAACCAACTGGAAGTTACAGGAAATGTAATTGAAGCAAGCACACTTTATCCGGGCGTTTTACTGGTACCTAATCCTGTTCAAATTATTAATCCGCCCGCGTCCACGCAAAATGAGCAATAATCAATACATACTTGATGAGCCATTGCCGGTAAACCAGGATTTTTCGTCCCTGAAAAATATGGGCATTAATTACATTCAATCCTATAGCGGTTATGTTTGGAACAATTTAAATCCGAGCGATCCGGGGATTACTATTCTGGACCAGGTTTGTTATGCATTAACTGAATTGGGTTATTGCAATGACTTTTCCATTAATGATATATTGACCCGGGAAAACGGAAAAATCCAATATAAAAACCAGTTTTTCTTACCCCTCCAGATCCTTACAACGGCTCCTGTAACCATTGCTGACTATCAAAAATACATTATTGCGAATGTAAACGGGGTCAATAATGTACAACTGGCATCGGTTGATACGAAATATCCGTCTATTGTACGCACATACAGCGTTTGGCTTTATATTGACCCTCTTATTACCGACCTTACCATTCAAAAACAAATTTGCAGTACGGTTTTCTATCAACTTAATCAATCAAGAAACGTAGGGGATTTTTTTCTTTTTCCCGACTTTTTTAAACCTTTGGATTTTTTCTTGTGGGGAGAAATTGAAATTGAAAAAGAGTCGGATATCAACCAGGTTGTTTCCTCCCTGCAAACAACCATCAGCAACTTTATTTTTCCGACAGTAGCAAAAAACACATATAACCAATTAACACTTGAGAATATAAGCACGAACAATTTGTATGATGGGCCATACCTGCCGGATGGATGGATTGACACGGCATCGTTGGGTGTAAAACAAAATTCGGTTAGCCTTCTTGATCTTGAACAACTGATTGCGTCTGTTAATGGTGTAAAAAATGTAAATCGGTTAAATTTTACAAATAGTCCGGTACCGGCTCCACCTGTGACAGGTAACAACAACCAGATACTTTGTGTTGACATTATGCAAATGATTGCTAATGGGAATTTAGTAGTTACCTGCAAGGGCAAGATACTTAAGCCAACCATTCCTTCTTCCCAGCCGCTTACTGTAAATCCCAACACCGAATTACTATTTACCGACAAGGTCGATGTCAGGGAAAACCTTCCAAAAGGAAAATACAGGAATATTTCCGATTACTATTCGGTTCAGAATACGTTTCCTGAAATATTTGGTGTTGGCCATGATTCGGTTGCAGAAACAGCTGACGATTTCCGGAAGGCGCGGTCAAAACAACTGAAAGGGTATTTAACGTTAATTGACCAGGTGCTTAGTAACCAATTTTGCCAGTTGGAAAACATTTGTTCATTGTTCTCCTTTGAAAATGCTACTACGGGAGCGCCAAGCGACAGAAACTCATATTATAAATCAAAAACCGAATACGAAAAGGCGCATCCTGAATACCCGGTTCCATACCGTTTTTTTGCACCCACTTATTTTTACCAATCCCTGTACAATATACCCTATATAAAACCTCTGCTTAAGGACAATGAAACCTTTCAGTTTACCAGCGAAAAACAAAGTTTGAAAGAGCTGGAATACCAAAGTTGGGAAAAGTATAAGGGAGATCCATACAATGCGTATGTGCATGGGTTAATGGAAATAATGGAAGATGAACAATTAAACGCTGAAAGACGAAATCAATTGCTGGACCATTTATTGGCGCGGCATGGCGAATCACCGGCTTATATAGATTCATTGATACATGGGTCGGTTTACGCAGGAAATTCAATGCAGGATAAAATAATTTTTAAAAGTTTGTATTTGCAAAATTTGGATAAACTGACCTACAACAGGCATAAAGCCTATGATTACATAAGCGCGCGACAAATAACAGGTACCATTGAGTTGGTTACGCTAAAGTATTTGGAGCACTTGCGGGAGGGTAATTTTACAGATTATATTGTTAATACCACCGAAATTGATTTGATAGAAAAGATAAGCGAACAGGATATATGCAACTATTCGGCCCTGGAACTTAAATTAAGCATGCTGCTGGGCTTAAAAAATGTTTATAAAGACTTTATTGCTTTGAATAGTAAACCTTCCTGGATGGATGAAGATACGGGTAAAATAATGGCGTTGCCAGCGGTTGCTGAAATGGGCATAGCCTTGTGGATGTTAAAAGAACGCAAAGGGCTTATTTTAATTGAATCACGATTGTTGCTTCAATACATACCGCTTCGCTTTATCATTACAACAAACCCATCAACCGGAGCGTACTACGAAATCACCAACGCAATTGATTACTTTAGGGGCGTTGAAATTTTTGAGTATTTTCAAACCGTTGCAAGTCCCGCTATTTCTTCCGGGTATACCACGTTGACCGTTAACGAAAAAGTCTATGATCTTAAGCAGGTATCGTCAAATTCCAATGCCCCTCAATGGATACCGTCTCCTGTGAATGATTTTTTCATGCTTGTGAAGCCTTTCACACCTGAAGGCACATCCAATTTCAATTTTTTATCCAACCGCCTTCACTTGGTGCTGCCTTACCTGGAACTACACGATACAAAAAATGGGCCCCGCGGATTAACGCAATTCAATGATAAAGCATTTTTAGCGCGATTAAGTCTTTTTCTGCAAAACGAGGTGCCAATTGAAATAGGTGTTGACGTCTTTTTAGCTACTTCAAACCAAATGCTGAAATTAATTCCGGCATTTACGGCCTGGCACAATAGTTTAGCATACCGGCCACGGAATTCAAGCCCGTTACCGGTACCAGATGCCCCGGAAAGCATACAAACTGCCGCACAAAATTTACTTGCCGTTATAGATACATTGACCCCGCTTAAACTTGGATAGCACGCACCGTCATATTATTCATTCAGTTCATTGGGCTACTACCTTTGATCAAAAGGATGGTGCCCAAAAACTTCAGAACCGAATTAGTCGCTGGAGCAAATTGACCTTGCCCGGGGAAGCGGAAGATGTGTTTGATCGTATTTGCCCGAAAGAGCAAATATGGCGCATTGATTGTTTGCATATTGACTTGGGCGAACTTGAATACGATGTACTTGAACCGCAATTGAATTACAAAATCAGGCAAATGCTGTATGAAAAGCTAACCGAGCTTGCTCTTTACCAAAACAACACCAATAAGTCTTTCGAAATATTGCATAAGAACGAATCGCATCTGCAGATGATGCAAGCATTCTTTCGCACGGGAATACTTCCATGGAGTTATTATCAGGAAATAGGGACTATAGATAAGATGCTTGCAGATCAATTGCAGTATCATTTCCATGAAACCATAAAAGCGATAAAAGAGGTAGGTGTAACAAGTGAAATTGCCCGTAAACGAATGGCCTGGCAATTAAGCGATGCAAACCTTGATCGCATAATTAAAGGACTTGAGCCTGGTAACCATGAAACCATCCGTGAATTTTATATTGAGATGGAACGGATTCAGACAAATGAAAGAATAGTTCAATGTACCACTTATGAGTTTAAAAAACAAATTTATTTATGGATATTGAATCATCTGTTGACCGAACGGGGAACACTATTTAACAAAATCGCATTTGTAAGAAGCAGTATCCTGCAAATGGCCCGGCACTATAGTATAAGCTACCATGAATTAATCATGCTAATACAACGCGCAACGAGCCAATTTTACAAGCAAACCACCGGTAATTCAACTTTAATACAGGCCCTGAAAGTGCTTACACATGAAGATACAGCGGCAGAGCAACAAAATGGCTTTAATGACGGGAATGAAGGTAGCCGGGGATTACCGGAAAAATTTTTATATACAGAGAAGAACCCGGCAAAAAGTCAAAAACATGCCATTGAACAGCTTGTTGAACATTTGCATGCATTGGACAGTGAACAAATAAGAGAAACTATAAAGCAGGTTTTGCAAAGGGACGGCAATCTTGATGCTATTGCATACAACCTTACTCTTGATGTGTTTAAAATTCTTATAAAACAGGTTTCCCGGCAAGCTCCAGCTGAGTTTTCGGATGGGGTAATTGCTTTTTGCAGTATTTGTTCAAAGACTAAGACCGGTATTGCCCAAAAGGAGATATGGGTCATGGCGCTTACGCTGGCATTAAAACATGATGTCCAAAAACTGAATGTAAAAAAGTTTATTGAGCATTTCCTTGACGAATTATGCCAAAAAAAATCGCTGGTAAAAATAAATGTTTTGCAGGCCCTGGCCGAATATAATCCCGGTCCAAAACAAAGATCATCGGTATTTTTACCGGTTTTTGATGCCATTGTGCAGTTATGGAACGATGAACCTGAACAAGGCAAATCATATGACGAACCTGTTTTGGAAAGAATCCTGGTCGAACTAAGTACTATTGAATCGGGCCACACAAACATATATGCCGTAAATAATTTATACAGGAAAGCAACACAAATCATGTTGCGAAATTCGCAGGTATCATTCGAGGCGCTGCAAAAATTCAGGAACAAAACATACCTTGAAAGATTTCTGTTGCAAAGCATGACCTTTGAACTTGCTGTTCGTTTGGCCGATTCGGGGAAGCATGCCCATTGTACGCTTTTAAACGAAATACGTCAATTGGCCAAAGATAACGTGCTTTATAAATTTACCGGCCTTTCAGGGCATGACTTTGAAAAGGCCATAGTTTCGTCAGGGATAAGACTTATATTATTAAATCCCGCTATGAACAAGGCGCGGTTTATACTTGCATTGTTCCGGGAAGTGAAATTACATATGCAGGATATGCCGTTGCAAAATCTTGTAAAGCATTTGTATGAAAAACCTTTATCCGATTTATCAGGTCACAACGCAATAATCAACGCATTTAAAAAAGCAAACCGCTTACAGGGCCTGGAAGAATCTCAGCCATTGGAGTTAAAAATCAAAAAGGCTATTCAGGATGTGAAAAACCGTCCTGAACTTGCCAGGTATCTCCTCCAGCATTTTAGTGATGCCCAATTTGTTCAGTTGCGGTCTAAAAAAAGATCCTTTACCCATGATCTGACAAATTACTTTTTAAACCAGGATGACGGGTTCAAGGATACCCTTATAGCGAATTATATAAAAGAGCTGAAAGGAAATCTTAAAACAGCCTCAACACATAAAATAAGCGATATATTGAGTGACTTGTTCTGGAAGTGTTTATTGGATGTTAATTTTCATCGGGGAAGCGAAGTGTTGTTTAAACGGTTATACACTAATGCCGTTGTATACCGCTTTTCGGCTTCGTACTTAAATCGGTGCCACCAAACAAAGGAACAAGAAGGTGGAAAGGGGGGTGTTATGGATCTGAAACAGCGTGCGTTTTATGAAAATATAAGCAGGCTGTTTCATCAAAAAGATATAAGTGCCATAAAACAAAAAAACACATCATCCAGGAGCCTGATTGTTGAGGGATTGGAATTTTACCCTGAACTTTTAAAGCAAACACTGAATAAAATTGATGAGAAGATTGTAAGTCCTTTGCTTGCCGATATAATAGAATTTGAGATGTTTGCAATCCATTTAAAAAACGATGCCCACCCGGAAATACGCACTGGTTTGACCAGTTTGCTTGCGTTATACAGGACGTATTCAGATTATATGAACACAGCTGTCAGGGAAAAAATTTCTGTTCTTTTTTTTAAGCAAGCATTGTTGCTGATTAAAACCAAAAAATGGCGACAGAGTTCACTTGATAAACTTGTACGTGAATTGTTTGTGTTGATTACCATGCATACCCAAACAACATTGGAAGATATTGTGGCTGATTTCGCGAACAAGGGGCGAACGGTGACAAACGACCTGCGAAAAGCGCTTATACGTGTTTTACCGCCTTTCGCAACGGTTATTCCGGTTTCAACGGTTGCAAGGGCCAAGAATAATTCTGAATTTTTAAAATATGAAAACAACGGTCTTACTGAGGAATTGATTTATTATGTATTGCGCGAAGGCCAGCTTCCACCATGGCATTTACAACCAGGGCTGACATCGTTAACGGCAATAATAAACGAATTGATTGCTGAATACCCGGCCATTTTCATACAGGTATTTAGAAAACTACCTCAAAACAATGTTTGTTTCGAACGCCTGGGTAACTGTATTTCCATGGCTGCATTGTGTGAAGCTATTGGACACGTTCAAAAAAATATGCAATCAACGTTGAATATAGCAAGGGATTTTTATGACGCATTCGATTCGGTCAGGCTTGAAAACGTATCGTTGAAAGAGGTGCAGCGAGTCATTAAGCAAAAAATTTTGCTTGCATGGAAATCGAAAAACTGGAAAATGATTTCCGTATCATCTATCTGGAACGAATTGTGCTGGGAACTTGGTTTGTTGCATGGCGTTAATAAGTTGAATTTTATCACTGAAATTAAGAAGCATGCGCATTGTTTTCCGCTGGCATTTCAATTGGACCTTAAAACAAAAATAACTGATGCTGTTTCTTTGTCAGGTTCAACTTCCGTTGATAAAAAAGAGCTTCCTGTCATTCCTTCATTGAAAAATGATAAGTTGTTCACCGGTTTGGAAGTGAAAAATGCAGGCCTGGTTTTATTGAATAGCTACGTTCCCATTCTTTTCAGCAGGTTGAAGTTGTTACATGAGCAGCAATTTATAAGCATACAACATCAGGAAAAAGCGGTTCATTATTTGCAATATATAGCTACAGGACTCACAAAAACGGAAGAGCATTTATTGCTTCTGAATAAGCTTTTTTGCGGCCTGTCACTGACGCACCCGGTTAGCGGTGGAATCACAATAGAGGATAGCGAACGTGAGCTTATTAACGGGCTCATTAAAGCGGCTGTTGGATACTGGCCGGCTGCCGGTGACACTTCAATCAACGGTTTCAGGGGTAACTGGCTGGTGAGAGATGGGTTGCTCCATGAAAATGAAAACAAATGGGAGTTGCACGTTGAAAAAAGAGTGTATGATGTACTAATCTACAAATCTCCTTTTTCGTTTTCAATCATCAAATTTCCCTGGATGAAAAAACCACTGCATGTTAACTGGCCCTATTGATCAAAAAATAAAAACCATGCGAAAAAAAGAAACCACCCTACTGCAGGACAGTAGTTAAAAAAAAAGAAAATGTGCTTGAAAATTCAAGCAATGAATATAAATATCAAAATAATAAACAATAAAAATCAATTTTATGAATTCTTACAATGAAAATTTACACGCCAGTGTTGTAGCGTCCTTAACTACCCAGGAGCTGCAGGAAATGGCTACCAGATCAGATGCTAACGCATCCATGTTCAGCCTCTATTATGCTGAAGGGGCAACCATAACGGCCGGAGATAACTTAAATAAGGCCAAGGCCAACCAAAGTTTTACCGAAGAAGTGAAAGCGCAAGCGGTTGACAACAGCAACATTTGTAATAATTTGCTGGCATCGGCTACGCAGGCCAACCAGTATATACAAACTTCTACCAACAATGCTGCGGTATGCGCTGCCAATGTGCAGATAGCGGCCAATTCGGTGCTAAGGTTGGCAGGCGATATGGGAAGCATATACAGTATTATACATGCCGCTGATGCTGATACGGAATTGGACAACCTGGCAAAAAATGCGCTTAACTACATCAGCACAACCGCCTATGCTGCCGAAAAAGCTTCACAACTCGCTATGGAAGTTTCCATTAAAACCGCTGAAGTAACTTCTGCCATCGTGTTGAATAAGGCGCAAAATACAACCAGTGCAATGAATGGTGTACTGCAAATTGCAACAAATAATTTTAATACCGCTGTACAAACGGTTACAACAGCCAACGCTGCATTTGCGCAGGCAAATGCCAACGAAAAACTGGCAGAAGGGGACTATAAAGATAAAAGCATTGATTTTATTTCCACAAAATCGGCATATGGTGCTACCAACAAAAAATTAAACCAGGATTTAAAGGCACATGCCAAAAACCAAAACACCTTTACGTTTTCATTTGACTTGTTGACAAGTCCTTTTGCGCCAAATGAAACAGAACCTAACTATCCTGTTTCAAATTATTATGCTTTTGTTGTACCTGAAACTGAAAAAACAACTTTTTCAATTACCAATGCAGAAAATATTTTGCTGATGCAACCCAACAGGGTTATCCCGGTAACTTTTTTGAAGGAGGCTTCAACTGTAAGCCATATAACAATTCAGGGACTTACAACATACGACCTTACAACAAATAATGACGGAATCCAAACCGTAAAAATGGATGTAAATTATACCGAGGCCAATATTCTGGATGTAGACGGAAAAAAAATAGTAACAGGTACTAACTATGTAATATTTATCCTGGCCGTTTATTACCCCGATTACAAAAAGGCTGTAAACTGTTATGACGATTTTTTGACGGCTCCTTCATGGCCTTTTTGCATGACCAACAAGCTGGTGGCCGTAAATCCTGAAAACATTCAGGTTCCATTGGTGGAACTGACCGGTAAACATCAAAAACAAACCAAGCCGGATGAAAACAAGCATAAAGATGATTCATATGCTTTGTATTTCAATGTTGCTGAAAATCCAAATTTCGCTGAAAGTGTTGAATACCGTTGCATTTTCCTTCCTAAAAGTACATCACAAAACAGTGACCTGCTTAATTCAGCATCGTTCAAGGCGTTTGAAGAGGAAGTGGAAAGCCTTGAAAAAATTGCTGATGAGTTTGATCCTAAAATTGCAAAACTTCAATCCCAAATCATCCAGGCAACAGCTGACATGGCCATCATTTCACCTCCCGATGCGGACCAGAAACAGTCGGGGAAAACGGCAAAAAATTCAAAAAAACAGCCCGAAAAAAAGCAAACGCCAAAAGCAATGCCAACGACTGATATTGATAAATTACAAAAGGAATTGGATGTCTTAATAGGCCAAAAAAACGATGCTATTAACGCCATTAAAACCGGTTCAACCAGCAACATTGATTTTATATTTAATAAAACCATAGCCGAACAGGTTTTGGCGGGTAACTATACCGTAGCTAAACCCGCATTGCTGGCACCATCGTCACCTACTGGTTCAGCTAAAAATTCCGGAAAAAATACCGGTAGTGAAGATAATAATGGATATCCGGTAACGTATTGGACAGTTCCCGTTCAGGCTGCCACCACCGATAATTTCGGAAACCTTTTAATGGGTGGCGCTACTTACCTTCCGGTAATACTATCTGTTGCAGTAACCAGCGAGGAAAACATTCCCATGTTTACCAATGCCTGGTCAGGAAATGAGAACGCACCTGATTTTGTATATCAACAACAACCCGGTATTTAATTTATAACCTTTAAATCTAAAAAATATGTCATTACAAAGAATATCCACCCTTAGCCACACCGCGAAAAAATCAAACCGATATGGTGTAACTGAGAAAAAGAAAGCCGAACTGGATGCTTTAACGCTTGAAGTGTTGAATGCCCAGCAAGACGTTGCGCAATACCAGGCTATTGTTAATTCATTGACGCAAAAGTTAACCAATTTCCAGGCACTGCTGGCAACTGCCGATGCCAATCGTGCAAGTGCATTGGCCAATCACAACCTGGCCGACCAGTTGGCCCAAAATGCGCTTGATTTAGCCAATAATTCAGGCATTGCTTTTAATGAAATTGTAATTGCCGACCAAAAGGCAAAAAAGCTCGCAACGGACATTAAAAAAGTAATGGATGAGCTGATTTATTCAGCTGAAGTCATTAATAAGCTGGCCAATATTGTTGTACGCAAAAAGGCGCAAAACCCGCTTATTTCTGATGAATTGGTAAGTTTGGTGGGAACAGCAGGTAATGATGCCAATAATGCCGTGGCGCTTGCATTGGTTGCTTTGCAATCAGCCTTTGCGTCACAGGCAGCTAACATGGAATCGGAGGCGGCTACTGCGCTTGAATATTCTCAATCGCTTGCCTTGTATGAGCTCATGACCGGTAAAAGTCCTTTGATACAAACCCCGCTTTTAAAACCGGCCAAAACAAAATCAGCTTCAGTCACTCAATCGCAAAATGACACTGCCTGTTTGCAGGCCTTGTTCAAGCAAGCGTATGAAACGGCCAAAAACGTGTACCAGGAAACCTTGCTGGCAGTAAAGGAAACAACCACGCAACTTAACCACGCGCAAATTCAGTTAAACAAAGCGCAGGTTAATCTAACGTCTGTTCAATCGGGCTTAGCTGCCGGTAACGCAGCCGCGTTGGCGTCCTAATGAATGAAATACGTCCACCGTTACGCAACAAAATGCGTAACGGTGGATAAAAACTATACATATGGAATACATATACCGCAATTTTTACCGCAATTTTTATATGCGTACAGGCGGCTTTATGCCATCCCAGCCTTTGAACCAAACCGTTTTTCCTGGTGATTTTTTTCAAATCAAAAATGGAGAAATGATTATACTGGGTAATATATTCAGGGCTGGAATAATACATCCTGACGATGCAGTGTTCGAATACGGTGTCCGGTTAAATCCTTCGGCCTGGAATTTTTCTCACGGTGTTACCAAGCCTTACTCAGGCAGGGGAACGGGCAGAAACGCCATTGAAGGTCAATTCGAATTCAGTAAACAGATTATTGCTTTTGCAATGGAGGGCAGTTTCTTTTTTAAAAGCAACCGCCCTGAATCAGTTCGCATAGCCAACTGGAATGAACTGCAACAACAGCTTATTATAAAGCTCACACAAACTTTTTTTTCTTTCAGGGAATTGTACCTGGTTACTGAATGTGCTTCTGCATCAGATTGGACACTGGCTGTTGCAAGTTCTGAAAAGGGTGAACTGGAAATAGCTACAGACGAAGAAAATTTCGGCCTGGTTGATATTTTTGGCCATCAGAGTGCTCGAACCATTCAATCAAAAAACATTGAATATTACCACAGGGAAGTTAAACGAAATCCTTCCTTTTTTATAGCAAAGAAACTGGTTGTTCAGGATGAAAAGTTAAGCGATTTTATTACCGGGTTAATTCTGCAACGCCAGAGTCAAAATGAATGGGCTGCTGACTATTTTGATTATCCCTTTGAATTTGATAATATGTTCACGCCTACATTGTCAAAAAACGTGCAAATAAGTTCAGTTGATATGCTAAGAGCTAATGAACTGAATCCCAACACGGCATTGCTGTATTTTAAATGGGCCGATATAAGTCTGGATGATATAGAAAAGCTTTTTTTAACGTATGACAGTTGACCCAACTATAAATATAACCACGCTTTATAAAGAAATAAACTGGTTGGAGGAGGTGATTGACCAGGTTATTAAAACATACCTGTTGCAGGAAGGTCATGAACGAAGCTGGCTGGACATCCCGGTTCCTGAATTAACCGACAACAAATCGGTATACGCGCAAAAAATAAAAGAATGGGGCCTTAATGCATACGCGAGATTAGCTCTTGCTTTAACAATGGCTCCGCATATGAAACCTGAGGCATTGGATATTTTTTTTGGAAAGAACCAATTATACGATAGGGGATTCACTGAATTTGGCGGTGTGGCAGACAAAAATCATACGGGGTTTTTGCCGACCGGACGCACCCTTAGCTTTCTTCTTACATCAGTAACGCCCCAATTATATAATGAGGTAATAAAAATACTTGATCCTGCACAGGTACTGATGAAAGAGAAAATACTGGTCCTGGCAGAAACCGATGATTATATACCCTCACTGAACGGGATATTTTCACTTAGCAATTACTGGTTCCATTATTTTATAACAGGTAAGTTTCCGTTAATGGAACAAAGCCCGTCTTTTCCTGCTCAAAAAATCACAACCCCATTAAACTGGGAAGACGTTGTGTTGCATTACCAGGTTTCTGACCAGCTAAGCGATATAAGCACATGGCTTGAACATGGACATGTTTTGATGCAGGAATGGGGTTTGGCAAAAAAAATAAAACCCGGGTACAGGGCCTTGTTTTACGGCCCGCCAGGCACCGGAAAAACACTTACCGCTACATTACTGGGCAAATCAACCGGACGTGATGTATACAAAATTGACCTGTCAATGGTGGTTTCAAAATACATTGGCGAAACTGAAAAAAACCTGGGTAAAATATTTGATACAGCTGAGCACAAAAACTGGATTTTATTTTTTGATGAGGCTGATGCGTTGTTTGGAAAACGAACAGCTGCCAATTCCTCAAATGACCGGCATGCCAACCAGCAAACGGCCTATCTTTTACAACGCATTGAGGATTTTCCGGGAACGGTGATCCTGGCATCCAATTTAAAAGGTAATATGGATGAAGCGTTTACAAGGCGCTTTCAGTCCATTATTTATTTCGGAATGCCTGATGTGGAAGAACGCTTCAAGCTTTGGAAAAACGCATTCGAAAACAACTTCAGATTGGACCCTGCAATTGATCTGTACAAAATTGCCGAAGAATTTGAATTGGCAGGCGGATCAATTATAAATATTTTGCGGTATTGTGCATTAAAAGCCGTTAATCGTAACGATCAAACTGTAACCGAAGAGGACCTGCTGCAAGGAATTAAAAAGGAATACAAAAAAGAAAACCGCACCTTGAATGTTATAAAATAAGTATTCCTTATAAATGAATGAAAATGGTGAAAACGGAAGCTATTATGAATAAAAAAAAACGCGCCCTGTTTTCAGTTGAATTGCTCATTGGGCCCTGGCGAAAAGTAGTACCAGGCCATATCTGTAAAATGCTTATAGCCGAAGCATTAAGCGAAGGCGTTTGTCATAAAAAACCCTTGCACGAAATTATGGGCTATCTTATAACTTCAAGAAGGGTTTTTATTGTAATGGATATACCTGACAAAAACATTCACGAGCTATTCAGGGATTTTTATGAAAGAATAAGGAAAAAAATAAAACCTTATTTACATTCACACAAGGAGCATTACGACACCGCAAAAACCGATAAGGAAATGGTCTTGTTCGAGAAACACGAATTACGCAACAATTATCTTATACGATTGTTGTGTGGAAAAAAAGTTGCCTTAAAGTACTATGATCCCAACCTGGAGCGATTGAAAAATATGTTGCAAAAACAGGAATATTGTTCAATGGTCGATTATTCGGGGGCCATTGGCCCGGTTATTATGCATTGTCGTTCCTGCGAGCATGTCAAAGACGAAAACCAACACCAACACTAACTAAAGTTGCCATATTATGAACACCGGAAGATTAGTTTTATTGTTTACTGCATTTTTATTTGTCAAATGCGTTAACCCGGGTTCCGGAGAAAAAAACAAGGAATCAGAAGGAGGTGAAGGCGTGACAAATGTTACCGGTATCGATATTTCGGAATGGCAGGGCAATGAACTTGCAAATCCAAATGTTTTAGACGGACTAAGTTTTGCTATTTGCCGCGCTTCCTACGGAGATGAGCCCGATAGCAAATTTCAAAGCAACTGGAATACCATAAAATCAAAAAAAATTATTGGAGGCATGTATCATTACTATTACGGAAATTTATCGTATGTAGAGCAAGCCAATGAGTTTATGCGTGCTTTGAGTAATTTGTCATCAACTGATTTGCCGCCAATAATAGACATTGAAGATACCAGTTTTTATAATCATTGCAATGAACCGGATCAGATAAAAAAATTAACCGCGTTTATTCAGCAGATAGAAACGCGCAGTGGTCGGGTTCCTCTTTTGTACATGAATTTAAGTTGCGGGAATGAGTGCCTTGACAGTGATTTTTTCACACAATATCCTTTATATATCGCCTATTACGATACAAAAATTCAGCAACCACCTGTGCCAAAAGGGTGGGTTAATAAAGGGTGGGTATTCTGGCAAAGAACATTTTCTGATACACTTGATGGTTATTTGAATGACTTTGATGTATTCAATGGAACCAGGGAAGATTTACTTGAATTTATAAAAAACAGCAATAAATAAGTATGTTCTTATTTAACTCTTAAATAGTTACGATTAAACAAAACTGGTCATGAAAACAATAACAACACATCTTTTAGCGGCTTTAATCATATTAATAGTAGTTAAAAATAAATGGTAACCGCCAGACTGCGGCATAAGTCAAAGTTCCTATACAATGAATCAATTATGGTTATACAAAATAAATGAGGCATAAAAAAACAACATCAAACAAAACAACTATGAAATCAAACATTCAATTGATTTATTCCGGATTCATTATTTTGGCATTTTTATTTAATGCTAACATGCTCAATTCACAGCCCGTTGCAAATGTGAAAGCTCCATCGCATTACTCAAATCCTGTGGTTATCATGATTCCGGATAAAACACCAACGGTTAACCTTAAAGGAAATAAAACCAGCGTGGTGTTGTATGTTGTTGAAAATAATTCGGGAAGAACAAAGAACATTGTGAATGGAAATTCACTGGCTCCGGGATATAAAAAGTATAAGGCCGATGTTCATATACGGGGCGATGCTACCGCAAACGATCCAAAAAAGCAATTCGAGGTCAAAATTCATCATGATAAAAAGAATGCAGGGACTTTTTTAGGGATGAAAAAAGAAGGGAAAGATTGGGTATTTAACGATTGCGGAGCTGTTGATATGACGTTGATGCGAAACGTAATTACGTTTACCATGCAGTTTTCTCTTGGACAATATGCCCCTCAATGGAAATGGTTTGAATTGTTTATTTGCGACAGCAGCGCCAGTATTCAGAACATGTCTGACATTTTGAATAATGATTATTGGGGCATATACCTGAATTTTGATAAAATCATGTTTTCGCCTGAGCGCATTAATGCACCTTACGTGGCAAAGGTGTCAAAAAAAGATATTCCATTTAATTATGCAATAATTCAGCTTAACCAGGCTGATACCATAAAATACTACAGGCTTCCTGTAAACGGAAGCCAGCCAATTGCGCTCACAGCCGGTGTGCAATTGTACGAGCCCCGTAAAAAGGATGTTGAAGAATACAATTCAACTGACTCATCAACCATATTAAATAATGTAAATAACTGGTATTATACCGGTTCTACATCTTATGACACAAATAACTGGGGCGGTCAAATGAATAACTATTATTTGAATTTTATATTGAAGACCACGGATACAAACGGAAGGGGAAATGCGATAAGAAATATCCGGAGTATAACGGATTACAATTCATTTGCAATTTATTTTTTAATAAACGAAATAAGTAAAGATCCAGATGGCTATCATAAAAGCACGTTTATGGTAAAGAATAAAAATGTTTGTTATGCAGGGCCGTTGTGGGATAAGAATAAATCATATGGAAATCTGGCCAATAACAACGATACAACTTTTTTCTATAATCGTCCGGAAGGTTGGCTTTTTCACGATACTGCCAATAAGATCAATTCCAACCAATGCCCCGTATGGTGGTATGTGTTTTTAAGCGACTCGGTATTTTGCAAATCCGTATGGAGTATTTGGAAGGATAAATACAGAAATGGGATGGTTTTGCGGTATGCAACACTGGAAAGTAAGATACAAAGACAGTTCAATTATTTAAATAATCCGTATACAACATCAAAAGGTGATACAACAAGCGCACTAATCAGGAATAATCAATGTTGGCCAAACGGATATAATCAAACCATGGACCTTTACCTCGAACAATTACAGCAATTAGAAACGTACCTGAAAAAACGCCTTGCCTGGATGGATAACAACCTGGTGGCCCTGCTTTCAAGGTCGGGCATGGCGATCAGATAAAATATAAAACGCTGTGATGGATTTTGAATGAAAAATACTATGAACAAAGTGCAATATAAAAAAGAAGGTTCGGATTCAGGCTCAACACGCAATGCCTATATAGGTCAACACGCAGTGCGTCTCAAAGACAACCGTTCGAGATCCGTTTTGCAAAGAAGGCGAATTAATGCGATTTCAAATGGAAACGATGAGACGGTTATTCAGGGTATGTGGGATTATAGTGAGTTGCTTAGTCATGATAAAGGGAATATTTTGGGTCCTGCGGTCGATGTTTTTACTTCAGGCGCTAAATTTACTTCAGGACCGGGCGTTGCACTTTTCAGGTTAACACAAAAATATCCCAATAAGGTAATTGTTCAATTTCGGCCTGTAAACAAGGGTAAAGGTACCGGAGGTGACACACAGCTAACGTTTATGGACGGAACAAACGTAATTGGGCTTCATGTAGACTCCAATACAATTGTAAGGCATCCAAACCTGATAAGTGAGGCACAGCATAACGGATTAAAAATTATTATAAATGTAAATATGGACTCACCTATGAATGCAACAACGGGTGGAGTGATAAATACATTGGTGCATGAGTTTGCGGTACATGCTGTAAACTATTATGAGATAATACGCGATTTGCTGGATACTGACGGTGATAGGAGAGATAAAGAGGCTGCTGTGGCAAAATTTGATGCCTCAGAAGGTGTAGGCGGTCCACCTTCAAAAAAGGCAATCATAAATGCTTTGTCCGGTGGAGATGAAGTTGAAACTCCCAAAGCCAAGGCGGAGCATACCGCGCTGGCGCATGGAGGAACTGACTATTATAAGGCCCTTGTGGCTGAACTAAGTGATCGGCAACTGAATACATTATATCATAAGTGGCTTACAAATAACAGGAAAGATTTTATGAAGGCACAGGCAGAGGATGTGAGCGGGCATAACATAGGCTATAATCCGGATGCAGCGCGCGGAGCAATCGTGAATATTTTAAACAGTGGAACGCCAATGGACGAACTCCTGAGAAAATCAAAAGAATTAAGAGAAGCCAGCAAGCTATTCGCTAAAGGCAGGCACTATGACGAAAAAGACCAGCATGACGAATTTGTTTAGTATAAAACAGCATGCATAAATACGAACGCAAGACTAAGCAGGTTGAAGCCGGGCAAACGAAAAAAATAGTGCCTGGCAAAAATGGCTTGCAATTACAAGACAATCGCTCAAGATCATTGCTAAGAAAGAAAGAAGGGGTCGTTCAAAAAAAGGAAAACAATACCGGTTTGCCCGATAATTTAAAATCGGGAATTGAAAACCTCTCGGGTCATTCAATGGACGATGTAAAGGTTCATTACAACTCATCGGAACCCGCACAATTGAACGCGCTTGCATTTGCACAAGGTAACCAAATCCATATTGCACCCGGTCAGGAAAAACACCTGCCGCATGAAGCATGGCATGTTGTGCAGCAAAAACAGGGTAGGGTAAGAGCGACAAAACAATTAAAATCTTCGATAGCCATAAACGATGACGCAGGGTTGGAAAAAGAGGCGGATATTATGGGTGAAAAAGCTATGCAGGGACCGTTATTATATAGGCCAACTTCACAACTCAAACAAAAGGGATCATTAACAGGCCGAATTGTACAGCGCACAGAAGGTTTTCTGACCTTTTTAAAAGGCGCGGCCATCTCAATTGTTAAGGCGCCCGCACGGATTGTAAAGCGCACGTTAAATGTAGTAAAGCATGTTACCTGGGACTTGGGCCGTGCAATCATACAAAAAGGAAAAAATGCTTTTCAGGTTGCTCCAGCGCCTCACGCTCCTTTGATAAATCAACTTGCCGCAGCCGACCCGGCTTTTGTTTTGGCAAATGTGAAGAATGAAATGATTGATCTGAGGAGAGATTCCGACACGTTACGGGATCTTGGAATAGCTTTACATTTTATGGCAAATGGTGTAGGTAACATTCCGGCTATGTACAATAACCCTCTGGCTATTGCAAATGTTGCAGCGTTACCCGCAGATATTGCAGCGTTAAATGGAAGCCTTTTGATTACAAGAGGAAATATTCTTTTAACGCATCCACCACTTATACCACTTATTGATCAGGCCCGCGCTGATTTAAATGCAGCAAATGCCCAATATCTTCTTTTTGCAGCGGCTGTTGGGGCGGCCACGGCATTACCAGGCGGTTTGCCAGCTAATACCGGTGGTATTCGCGCTATGGTGGTCCAAATGCAAAATCATATAAGCAATGTGCACCAATTGTTAATACATCCGGTTCCCGGTGGACTAATGCAGGAAAAATCGCCTTTATGGAATTGGGTATTTGGCTTGGTGACAAAGTCATTGGATGTAACAGGACTAAAAGAACTTATTCAACAACTTACTTCTTTAGGTGGAGCCGCAACATTCAGCGGGTTGCGTGACATGAATGTTGATGAAAAAGCATTGGCTCAACAAATATACGGCAGCAGCCTTAATGTTGAGGATATGCAACTCCTCGAAAATTCTCATTTACCTGGCGCCTTGGTGGGTAACGGAGGGGCCTTTACCTTTGCAAATACAATCCATACCAAGACACCGTTTAGCAATCCGGCAAATTCAGTAGCTGATACAAAACAAAAAGGTGTCCTTATGCATGAGGTACTTCACAATGCTCAAGAGCAAAAACAAGGTATGCTTTCTTGGATTGAATTACAATGGGGGAGATCGGAGGCAGAAGAAAAAAATCCCAATACCTGGATTCCGCAATACGATTATGGCGTTATTGACGGTAATTCCCAAATGAGAAATTTTACACGTGAACAACAAGGCGCAGTTGTTCAGGACTATTCAACATTTATGGAAATGCACAGAAAAGCGGGAACAGTACCCGTTGGAGCCGATATGATACACGGTGACCACGGAAGCGGGACGTTTCAGCATTATCAGGCTGTTTTGCATGGGCTTACCCAAGGACATTGGCTTATACCTAAACAAAATGAACAATGGAAGCAAACACTTGGATAAAAAGTTTCAGCGTATGGCGAAAATAAATTTAATAAATAAAAATCAATTGCCTGGGAATGCAGCCACAGCATTAAATTCCGTAACCCAAAATACTGTTTCATTAACAGACAACCGACCCAGGTCTGTTATGCAACTTAAAACAAAGGCGCAACAAAATAAAACGATTAAAAAACAAAACAATACCGGGATGCCCGATAATTTAAAATCGGGTATAGAAAATCTTTCAGGTCATTCAATGGATGATGTAAAGGCAAACCATACGATTGTCAGGCAAACCGGTACAGGAACTGTGCAAAGAGTTGAAAAGGGTGTTGTTCAGTTGGAAGGTGATCCTCTTACAGAAGCAGAGCGCGAAAAGGCGGTTAAAATAGTAAGAGGAATGGGTATAAATCCTGATAGGATTGTACTTCGTTCGTGGATTAAACCTGAATCGCAGTGCATAGGAAACACAATTTATATATCCAAAACATTGTTTGTCGGGAATGAGGATGAATTAAGGTTTGTTTTAGGTCATGAGCTTTCTCATTATATTACCATGGATAACTCAAATTTTGGTTTGAGTACGGCCATGACCGGAATGTTAGGCGGGTTGGTGCATTATTTCAACCCGGGTTGGTTTGGTGGAATTCTTGGCAGTATAGGTGCAGGAGCAGTCTCACTCTTATCGGGTGCCGGATTTGTAAATGCGTTTGTTCATGCTGTAAGCGCAGGCTCAACCGTTATAATGGTAAGGTTATTGTCAGCTATCGGGTACGGATATCTTGCAAATCCGCTTGCAATGGCTTTGGCTGTTGTGGCGCTAACGGCTTTGCCCAAAATACTGAGCAACCTTACAAAAAGCGAATCAATAAAGGGTTATATAAAACTTCTTACAATCTTCTCGCCAGAGACACTTATTCAACTCATTATCGAAACCAAGGCGGATATTCATGCGGCTATAAAGTTGGGTGCCGCAAGAGAAGGCGTAAAGCATTTTGAGAGTGAGATGAAAGACAACCGCACGGAGGCGTTCGGACTAACAAAAGGAAATGCGCTAATTGATCCATGGCATCCTCCTCTATCAGTACGCGTTTCTTATCTTAAAAAACTGGCGGGGTTATAAAATAAAATGCGAGAGAACAGAAAAAATAAAGAATGGACACGCACAAGGATATAAGTAAGAAGATCGAAACCAAAGAACCTTCAATAAATCGGGTTTCCGCAAAAAACGATTTTTTTCTGCAGGATAACCGGAGCGTATCTGCAATGAAAACAATGCAGGCAGGCAGCAACATAATCGCGCAACGAAAATCTAAACTTTTAAGTAGCATTTATTTTGAAGATAACCGACCGGTTCAAAAAAAAGAAAACAACACCGGGTTACCCGATAACCTAAAAACCGGTATTGAAAATCTTTCGGGTCATTCGATGGATGATGTGAAAGTTCATTATAATTCATCGCAACCGGCACAGTTGAATGCACATGCCTTTGCCCAGGGAAATCAAATCCATGTTGCACCCGGCCAGGAAAAACATTTGCCGCATGAAGCCTGGCACGTAGTACAGCAAAAACAGGGAAGAGTAAAAGCAACAAGGCAATTAAAGGGCAAAGTGAACATTAACGATGATGCGGGTTTGGAAAAAGAGGCAGATGTGATGGGTGTAAAAGCATTGCAAATGAAAAATTGTTACACGCCAAAAATTAATACGAATAAAAGTAGTACGTCAACGGCTCAACTTAAGCGGCATAAACCGGCCGTTGGAAGCCAGGTAAGCTATCCTGCCACAGGTCCCGGTCAGGGCGCTGTTTACAATGTTATTGCATCGGCAGATAATGGTGATATAACAATCCAGTCTGGCCCAACTACGCATAACCTGAACTGGAAGAATGATAATATATGGATTGAGCGTCCTGCAAATGCACTGGACATTGACAGACGACAAGATCATAATGCCTGGGCCGGTCTTACCAAGGTTCAAAAGAAAGCTGAATATGACACTGCAAAACAGCATGCCCTTAATCTTTTGAAAGCGTATGTAACGCTTGGTATGTTGAATGCGACTAACCGTAACAACCTTAATCTGCATTTAACACTGGCAAATTTTAATAAAGTTAAAAAAGGAGAATGGGTGAATTATTGGGAAGAACCTGATAGCAATGGAAGGAAATGGAAACTGACAATTGATATGGATGATCCATTGGAAACGAGTGATCAGGAACCACATGTTGGATGGGAGGTCAAGTTGGAAAACAGAGGAACCAACCATGCGAATGTACCTTATGCCAATTATGCAAAAGGACAGGGTCATGTTTGGTTAAATGAAGTGCCTGAGCACCGGTAATTTTTTTTGTACAGAAATATGGAATTAAAATCAGGTAGTGAAAAGTTAAAAGGTATTTATGACAAAACACAAACCACACTGGCAACGGTAGGGGCGCAGCATAGGGAAGACTATAATCTTGAATTGATTGGTGCTGACGGACGCAAGGCATACAAAGACGGAGAAGGAGTTCAGGGCTTAAGCCTGAAAAATAAAAGCGATTACGAAGGACATTATATAGTACTGAAGGATCAGCCCATTGTACCTTCTTCCATGTTGTATACAATTATGGATAAATATGCTGACAGGTGTCTGAATTTTAAAGGAGGAGATCCAACTTCGGAAGCGCAAAAATTAAATACAGTAATTATGTATGCTGACGGGACCGATACCGTTCACATCATGATGAATACATTTGAAGAGAATGAAAAGACTTGCCTCAAAATTACCTGTTGACCGCTGGAAATCAATTAAACGAAAAGTAATGGGGCGGCTTCACGAGGAAATAAATGATCATATGAACGATTATAGGTCTCGAAAAAAAGACGCAAAGAGTGGGAGGTACATTCAGGCGCTTACTAAAGAAACCAATTCCAACATGGTTAGTTCGGTGCACGATGCCATAGCCAACCTGCTTTTATATACCGAAGTATTGGCAACTGATAAGCCAAACGTAATTGTGGCTTACGGAGCCGAACATCTTGGCCCGCTTAGAAACCTGGTGGGTGAAACCCCGGCAAGGCAAAAAGAAGAAATAAGAAAAATAAACGATTCGCTTCTACGTCAACCTAAATAACATTTAAAGTGCCTGTTTTATAACTGGTTGAATTTATAGGACAAGGCTCTGAACCCACTTTGGTTTTGTTGCAATCATTGAATAAAAACAATTTTGCGGATATTTTTCAATCCAACGGGTTATTCGCTCCCTTGCTAATGGGTGCCAGCGTATCGGCCGCTGCCGCATCAATGTGACTTCCTGAACGGTTCTGCGCATTGGTATCGGTTTTCTTAAGGCACGAAAGCAAAAAAAGCGTAAAAAGAATGATAAAAAAGAACATACACACATGATGAAGGTTTTGTGATTTCATTTTTTTCTTTTAAAGTTCGGTACCCCAGGTTAATTTTATGTTGCAGAATTTCATTGAAAACTTGTACGACATGAAAATTCATATATTCGTGAAAAATCTGTTATGTCACATTACGCCATTGCGCAACGTTGGTTTGAGGCCTTTAACCGCCATAAACCGGATGAATTGTTAAGCCTTTATCATGACCAGGCTAAACACTATAGTCCTAAGTTAAAATTGAAACATCCCGCCACCGATGGATTAATTGCGGGAAAAGAAGCGCTTCGCAACTGGTGGGAAGAAGCTTTTCAGAATATTCCAACATTAACGTATCATCCGAATTTTATCCTGTGTGATGGAAACAGGGTCTTTATGGAATACATCCGAAAAGCTGTTGGCGATGCCGATATGGTGGTGGGAGAATTACTGGTGATTGAAAACGGTTTGATTGTGGAGTCAAAGGTGTATCATGGATAAAATATAAACTTCACTGCATAAAATAAAAAATGATCCTGCAAAATTTTTTTTTCAACTTGCATAATTAACACATGGATATAATGTAATTTAAGTCGCATACGGTATAAGAATTTAAATTTTTGTTTTTTGAATTTTGCAAACGTTGCTTTTTAAGTTTTTTTCACGAATCCGGCATTTTTACCTAAAACGTTTAATTTTTAAATAATTCTAAATCCTTTTTCAGAGGGAAAACGGGACCGAATTTTGCATTGAATTTTAATGCAGCTGTATACATTATTATATATAGCTTTTTTTAATTGTGCTGAGGTAAATATTTCTTGCAAAAATCACACGTGTCAAACCTATAATTTATTAACGGCTTTTTATAACAAGAAATTTTCAATATGTGCTGAACTTTGGGCATGATAAAAAATGAACTATGAGAATAAAATTTATTTATGCCCTACATGTAACAGCGCTTTTTTTAATCCCGTTTTTAAACGAAGCCCAATTAGTTCAGGTTCTAGCACATTCCACCAGTATTTATAGCAATAATCTTAAACCCAACCATGCGCCAGTCGCATGCAATGACTATAAAACCATGTGCCAGGATGCTGCCCCTATTACTGTTGCAGTACAGGCAAATGATTATGACCCCGATGGTGACCTGATGGTGACCACGATTGTTACGGGGCCCGCAAACGGAACCGCCACGGTTGTGGGCGGTACAAAAATTAAATACACACCAAATCCAGGATTTAATGGTGTTGACATCATTACATACAAAATATGTGATGACGGTTGGCCAAGTATGTGTGATAACGCAAGCCTCACGGTCACGGTAAAAGCGGCTCCTGTTGCAAATGCAGGTGCTGACGTGAGTATTTGTGCAGGCAGTTCGGCTGTGATAGGTACTCCAGCTGTATCCGGGCTTATCTATTACTGGACACCCTCGGCCGGCTTATCTTCTGTATGGGCGGCTCAACCCACAGCAAGTCCTTCGGTAACCACAACGTATACTTTATATGTGAAAAATTCGGCAAAATGTATTGCTGTTGATGAAGTAACTGTTACGGTTGTATCGCCACCCGATGCTAATGCCGGTGCTGACGTGTCAGTTTGCGCAGGAAGTTCTGTTATGTTAGGTTCACCTGCCGTTGCCGGACTCACGTACAGTTGGTCGCCAGCAACCGGCCTCAGCTCAACAACAGTTGCCCAACCAACGGCTACACTTTCTTCAACCGTTACTTATACACTAACCGTTAGCAACGGAGCGTGTTCTGACGTTGACAACGTTTGCGTAACGGTTAAACCTTTGCCAACCGCTAATGCCGGAGCCGATGTTTCAATTTGCCCGGGAAGCACTGCAATAATAGGTAGTGCAGCAGTTAGCGGACATACGTACAGCTGGTCACCAGCTATTGGATTAAGTTCGTCAACAGCAGCCCAGCCAACCGCCAACCCGGCAGTGACTACAACATATACACTCACGGTAACAAATACAACCACGGGTTGTAGCAACACCGATGCAGTTACGGTCGCGGTCAATGCCTTGCCAACTGTCAATGCCGGTGCTGACGTCTCCATTTGCCCAGGCGCTTCGGCCGTTATAGGAACCTCCGCTTCGGGCGGACTTTCGTATTCCTGGTCGCCTGCAACCGGGCTTAGCTCAACAACAGTTGCCCAGCCAACGGCCAATCCATCTGCAACAACTACGTACACGTTAACCGCCACAAACGGTGCAGGATGTACTGCCAGTGATGCGGTTGTTGTTACAGTCAATGCAATGCCAGCAGTAAACGCAGGAGCTGACGCTTCAATTTGCATAGGTGGATCAACCGTTATAGGAACAGCCGCTTCAGCAGGACTAACTTATTCGTGGTCGCCTGCAGTCGGACTAAGTTCTTCAACTGTGGCACAACCCACCGCCAACCCATCGGCTACCACTACCTATACATTAACGGCAACAAACGGTGCTGGATGTGCCGCTAGTGATG
The DNA here is from genome assembly GCA_035628535.1 of Flavobacteriales bacterium. Taxonomy (GTDB): domain Bacteria; phylum Bacteroidota; class Bacteroidia; order Flavobacteriales_D; family UBA2798; genus DASPJQ01. Next base: position 28,817 of record DASPJQ010000333.1, read on the forward strand.
CCGTAGTTGTTACCGTAAATGCACTGCCAACCGTAAATGCCGGTGCTGATGTTTCAATTTGCGCAGGTGGATCAACCGTTATAGGAACAGCCGCTTCGGCAGGTTTAACCTATTCATGGTCACCAGCGGTTGGATTAAGTTCATCAACTGTGGCACAACCCACCGCCAGCCCATCAGCTACCACTACCTATACATTAACGGCAACAAACGGTGCAGGATGTACTGCCAGTGATGCGGTTGTTGTTACAGTCAATGCAATGCCAACAGTAAACGCAGGAGCTGACGCTTCAATTTGCATAGGTGGATCAACCGTTATAGGGACAGCCGCTTCGGCAGGTTTAACCTATTCATGGTCACCAGCGGTTGGATTAAGTTCAACTGTTGTTGCACAACCA
>DASPJQ010000334.1:0-7360 GCA_035628535.1 Flavobacteriales bacterium
GTGTGTAAAATTCGTTTCGCTGTCTGCCTTGTGTTGGAAGCCCCGCGTCTAAAGATTCTGCATCTTCACCAGCTTATTGTATAAACCGTTTTTCGTAACCAACTCGGCATGTGTACCCTGCTCAACAATATTCCCTTCCTCCAGTACAACTATCTTGTCTGCATTCTGAACGGTTGACAAACGGTGGGCAATTACCAACACCGTTCGGTTCTTCATTACGTTTTCCAACGCTTCCTGCACCAGCTTTTCACTCTCGGTATCCAGCGCACTGGTAGCTTCATCCAAAATTAATACCGGTGGATTTTTATATACAGCACGTGCAATACACAAGCGCTGGCGCTGGCCGCCCGATAACTTTGTACCGCGGTCGCCAATGTTTGAATGGTATCCGTTTTCAGTTCGCTCTATAAATTCATGCGCATTGGCAATTTTGGCTGCTTCAACGGCACGGTCCATATCGGGGTTTACATCGCCCAGGGCAATGTTGTTTAAAATACTATCGTTAAACAAAATGCTTTCCTGCGATACAATTCCGAATAACCTCCGCAGGGCTTTTTGTTCCACATCCTTTACATTTACGCCATCAACCAATATTTCCCCGCCCTGCACATCGTAAAAACGCGGCAACAGGTCGGCCATGGTTGATTTACCGCTGCCCGATGGGCCCACCAAAGCAATGGTTTGGCCTTTTTTGATTTCCAATGAAATTTTATTCAATACCAGTTTATCGGCATAACTGAATTCAACGGTCTTGTATTGTAAATTTTCATTAAATGTTACATTGTTCAACGCATTGGGTTTATCAACCACAGCTACTTCCGAGTTAATAATCGCATCAATCCGGTCAATGGATGCCAGTCCTTTGTGTATACTGCTTATGGCCGAAGCTACACCCTGTACAGGCCGCATCAGCTGTGAAAACACAATCACAAAACCAATGAACTGTTCTCCTGTAAATGCTTTTCCGTCATCAAACACCATGTTGCCGCCTATCCAAACCAGGGCTGTTAGCACCAGTGATCCCAAAAATTCACTCATGGGCGATGCCAGGTCGCGTTTGCGCATAATGCGCATTTGCAAACGGGTAAATTCCCTGTTTTGATTATGGAAATTTTTTTTGACGTGGTTTTCGGCATTAAACGATTTGATTATGCGTATGCCTCCCAATGACTCTTCAAGCGTTGAAATCAATTCGCCCAGTTTGGTTTGCCCTTTAGCCGAACTGCGTTTTAAACTTTTGCTGATGCGGCCAATGATTAACGCACTTATTGGTATCAACACCAATGAAATCAACGTAAGCTTTACCGAAATCAGGAACATGGAAACCATAAAAATTATGATAGTGAATGGTTCCCTGAACAACAGCTCAAGCGTACTCATTACGCTCCACTCCACCTCGGCAACATCGCCACTCACGCGCGAAATAATATCGCCTTTGCGTTCATTGGTGTAATAACCCAATGACTGTGCCGCCAATTTATTGAACATGCTGTTGCGCAGATCCTTCACCACATTGGCCCGTATCACCGTCATCCAGTACATGGCAAAATAACGCGTAAGGTTTTTCAGGAAAAACAACACTACAATACAAATGCAGATAAACAGGAGTACACCTTCTTTTCCATACTCCAGTATTGAACTGCTCATAAGGTACTCCTGGTACCTGACAAAATATTCTTTAAAACCAAGTGCATTCCAATCGGGTTTTGCGCTCATGGTTGCTAACTGTGCGGGGTCCTGGAACAGTAATTTTAAAAACGGGATAAACAGTAAAAGCGATAATAAATTGAATATTGCCGAAAGTATATTCAGCAAAATATTCATCGTTGCATATTTGCGGTAAGGGCGCGCATAGCGCAATATTTTTGCAAGCGGACGCATTGGAGGGCTTAAATATAGCTGATTTAGCCTTTCGGGAGTTCCTCAAAAGCAGGTGAAAGCCTTAAAATTGGTTAAGTCCCAATAAACTAGGGGTATGAAACCGAATTAATTTTAACTTTGCACCCATGTCGTCTATCCGTCAAAACAAGGTAGCAGCCCTTATACAACGTGAACTTGGAAATTACTTCCTCATTCATTCACGGTCAAAATATGCAGGGGCCATGATTTCGGTAACCGTGGTGCGGGTAACCCCCGATTTGGCCCAGGCACGTGTATACGTTAGCATTTTTGGCGGCACTGCCAAAAAAGACGATGTGTTTGCCATCATTGAAAACAACAACAGGGAGATTCGCGCTAATTTTGCGCAAGCCACCAAAAGCCAGTTGCGCGCAACACCAACCTTTTTGTTTATTCTTGACGATTCCATTGAATACGCCAGTGAAATTGACCGTTTATTAAAGAAAAAATAAAACCATGACGGGGTTAAAATTATTCATAGCCCGTAGGTTCCTTTTTTCCAAAAAATCGCACAGCGTCATCAACATTATTTCGCTTATTTCAATTTTTTCGGTTGCAATCATTACAGCGGCACTGGTTATTATTTTATCGGCCATCAATGGGTTTGAAGACACCATCAAATCGTTATACAACAAATTTGACCCCGATATAAAAATTACCGCGGTAAAGGGGAAAACCTTTTTACCCGATGGGAGCAAAACGAAACAATTAAAATCGCTTGATTTTGTAACGCACGTATGTCACACAGTCGAAGAAATATGCATCATAAAAAACGATGAACAATGGATACACGCTACGGTAAAAGGCGTTGATGAAAAATTTATTGCAATGATTGGGATGCAAAAAAACGTTGACGGTGAAGCCCGGCTTTCGCTTGACAGCAGTTATTTTGCCATTCCCGGATCGGTCATTGCAGCGAAACTAAACGCCTCAAACGAAAATAATTTGTTGACCGATTACTTGCGCCTGTACGTGCCGTTGCGCAACAAAAAACTTTCCATGCAGAGCAAGGCCTTTAATGAACAGGTTATACCTGTAAGCGGTGTGTTCTTCATAAGCCCCGAACTGGATAACGAGTATGTACTTACGCACATTGGCCTGATGAATGAAATGCTGGAGTATGAAGGTGAAATTTCCGCGGTTGAAATCGGTTTAAAACCCGGAACTGATGATGCTATGGCCCGTGATAAAATTGCCGGGATCATGGGCAACAATTTTGAAGTAAAAACCCGCTACCAGCAAAAAGAGCTCATTTACAAAACCAACCAAACTGAAAAACTTTTTGTGTTTATTATCATGGTTTTTGTATTGATACTGGCCGGGTTCAACGTTATTGCCGCAGTCACCATGCTTGTAATTGACAAGCAAAAAGACAGTGCCACACTTGAGATACTGGGGCTTACCCCTCAAAAGATCAAACAAATTTTTATCCTCAACGGCTTATTGATTAATCTGATTGGGGGCGGTATTGGTTTAGCCATTGGTATAGGCCTGGTGCTTTTGCAATACCATTACCACATTATTCCCATGTCAAACGCCATTATCAATTATTATCCGGTAAAGCTAATCATGGGCGATGTGCTCAAAAGTTTTGCAGCCCTAATGGGAATTGCTGTTTTCAGTTCATGGTTCCCGGTTTGGCTGGCAATGAAAAGGAAATAGTATCCAGGTTGTATCCCTGCGCCCCGCCCGGGGAACTCCAAACGTAAATACATTCTACAGTCGGGGCAATGTCAACCATCACCCAAAAAAAGATAGATTCCCGGTAACAAATTAACTTAACACGCCTTGTTTTTCCAATCCCAAAACAACGGGATACAGGCACCGGGTGCAGGGTACAGTTATAAAAACAAACCGAATGACATAAAATGTGCTATTCGCAGCATTAACGGCTTGCGTTTTGGTATAGCCACTGCAACGGCAGGGGCGGATTTTCTGCGCGGGTTAAATACCAATGTCAATAACAAAACCGCAAGCAACAACCCTGTTAAATAAATTTTACGGTTTACATTTCCATCATCATTTACGGGAGTAATGTAAATTCCTTCGTCCTCTTCATCTTCATCATTTTGCTTACCCAAATAGTGGTTGTATTCGTAAATATAGGTTTTATATTTTTCGGTATTCCATCCGGTAAGCGCATACAGGTTGTTTACCTCGGTCCTGCGTTTACCCGACAGCTGGCGTACATAGGTTTGTCCCTGTTCGCAACTAAAATCGCCCGTTGCAGCGTGTGTAATAATATACCGGGCCTGGAATGTTTCGGTATTGGGTGTAACCTGGAAATACAAATCCTGCGGAAACTTGTCACGCGTATAACGCACATGTAAGCGCGTAAAGAATACGTTTCCAACATTGCTTGCGTCAAGCCAGTCAACACCTGCTTCCTTTAGTTGTGCAAACACAGGTGGTGGCCCAACACACGGATCGCATTTTACCTGGCCATAGGTTGGTGACACGTTCCATGCATATTCCAGGAACACTCCGTTTTTTCCTTCATTTATATATTGTTTTTTAAATACCGACTTGTAGAATTTTCCGAAATTGTTTTGAATATCCAACGGAATATTCCGGCTTGTAGGCATTTTAATGGTGCGGTAGTTGGTGCATTCAACACGGCCGCTTTTTGTAAATGCATACACGATCAAATCCTGCGAGCCGGTTGAATTGGCCATACCCAAACGAATGGGCAACATAAACTTTGGCGACTCATAACTGATTTGTAAAGGGCGCAGGTTCTGGTATCCTGTATTTTTGAAATTTTCCATGTTTACTTTTACTACAAAAAATTTCAGGTTGTTTTTAATGTAAGGGTCCAATACCGCTTCGGCACCAGCGGGCAACACATAGCCGTTTTCAGTAAGCCAATCTTTAAGTCCCGTAGATTCTTTTGCTGATAAAACAAGAATGTCGTATTCACCAACTGTATATTTTGCCTCTATGGTTACACGGTGATCATCCGCCTCGGAAGCGTCCATTGACCTGCTTTCAGCTATTGAAGGAGCGCCATTGGCAGCCGCTTTATATTTTTTATGCGAATAGTAATCATAGCAAGGATTTTGATCGTAATACGGAACCAATCGCGGCCCTGAGTATGCGTCAAAATGGTCGAACAGGGCCTGGTTTGATATTTTTACATCACCCTCTTTTAACACAACCGGTACGGGAACAACCATGGCAAAATACTTCACATCGCCCTGGTAATCGTTGCTCATGGTAAGGGTGGTTTTATCACCGTTGCGTACCAGAATAACCTGGCTGCCCTTATTGAATATTTTAGCATCAGCTTTTGCCACGTAAAACCCGCAAAAGGAATACGCTTTTGGATTTAAGACCAATAAAGCCAGTAATGCTGCTACAATTCTTTTCATAGTATATTAATTTATGTTTGTGGAATCCATTTAAAAATCGGTGCTTTTTCAATCCTGTCAAAAATTACCGTAAGCGGGCTTATGAAAAACAGGGCCCAAACAGGTGCCGTGTGCAATTGCATGAAGCTTTGCAGGTAAAATGCAGTTATGGCTACCATAACGGCAAATGCTTTTCGCGAAATAACGCCCGAGGGTGTTGACACCGGATCGGTAATCATAAAAAACGCGAACAGCAACAATGAACCGTTTGTGTATTTGTGGAATATCACATCGTGCGTCCAGCCCTGATAAATAATCATGCGTGAATAGTCAAGCGCAAATAACCCAAGCAGAAAAAATAAACCGATGTCGAGCCTGTTTACACTATACAATACTGCAAAACCCAAAATACCTACCATGAAAAATAAAATTCCCGAAGCTCCCCATTGCCCGGGAGAAATCCACGCATCGCCCGTAAGAAGCATGACAGCAATAATCCCAAAATTGGCCGGATTAAAAAAGTGCTTGCCCTTCATGCGCAAAATAAATTTGCATGCTATTGACAAAAAAGCGGCCAGCGCGTAAGTATACATTGAATTGGCCTGGAGCAAAATGGTGAGTCCAAGCGATGTAATTACCGCGCTTTTTAATGAAGTATATTCTTTTTTAAACAGGTTGCATCCCAACGCCTGTGTAGAAAGGCATACTGACAGGATCACAATTAATTTAAGCGGATCGGTTTCCCAGCCCAGGAACCAGTTACCGTATAGTAAAAATACTGATAAGAAACTTACCTGGTAATTGCGTGGATCGATCAGGAATGAATTCATGGTTCAATTTTTAAACCTGTACAATTTACTGATCCAAAGGTTCAAAAGGAATTGAATCGCCACAAAATCAAGTTAATAAAAAAAACCGCCCGGACATTGCGCCACGGACGGTTTCTCGCCATGAAAAAATCTGTTTTTACTATTCTACTATTATTTTTTGTGAAGTGGTGAACTTGCCTGATTTACTTATTGCGCGAACAAAATACATTCCTTTACCAAATGAAACAGGCACTGCCACCTGGTTCATACCCATTACAAGATTGCTTGTATATACTTTTTCACCCAATTGATTGAATACATGCACCTGGTTCAAATCACCGGAATTATTATCAGTATACACGATAAACACACCGTTGCTCGGATTAGGATATACGCTAATCAGCGGCTGCGAACTCATTTCAGCAATACCGGTTAACAAACAGGTTGTACCGCTTGACGGAATGGTTGGATATACAAAACCCGGGCCGGTTGTAATATTGGCATCATCAGGATCACCGTAATATTCAACACCAATATAATATGGAAACTCAGCATTTCCGGCAGCATCAATGGTCACAAAATATGCGTAGGTTCCTGAAGGATACTCTGGCGTTACACAAAAGCGGCCATTATACTCATCCAGGTCGCCACCGTTTGCAGCCAACCATTCGTAATCTTCTATATACGTACCTATCGGATAGGTTGAACTTACATTCGGGCCATATTGTCCTGAAGACAACACTGTACCATCCGGAAGCGTTTGGCGAACTGTAATGCTGCGTAAACTGTATCCCGTTTTCATGCGGGCAATGGCGCTTGTGTTGTCCATTGCGGTACTGTAACCATACGGGCCATAAACAGGATATCCGTCAAAAGCGTAGCCAACGAGCGGGGAGTGCTGTGTGGTTGGTGTATTTTTATAAAGCCTGTAAGGTGTATTATGCGAATGGTAAGCCCCGTCTTGCTGCGGATGCGCCCCAAAAGCCGTATCCAAAACGAACCCTTCTGCAAGCCCAACTTCAACATTCCATATTCCAAGTCCGCCCATATTTGTATTGGTGGTTCCATTCCATGAATATGAGTTGGACAAACCGTAAATGGGGATCCCATTCAACAATACACCTATTGCACCAACCTTTGGCGATTCAGTTTTGGATGAAGGAACAGTTGAGTTGCGCGGTATGCGGAAAACATAACCCTGCGGTTCACAACTTCCGGGATTCAGGTATTGCCCCATGTCATTGGTCATACCTTCAGCACGCACCCAAACTGAATCGGCAGTATAGCACACCTGCAATACAT
>DASPJQ010000335.1:0-1111 GCA_035628535.1 Flavobacteriales bacterium
TCATTGCTTTGTTCTGGTTTATTCCATTGGCAATGATCATTGTCGGCGTTGTGTTTTTCATTGTAGAAAAAGAACCGTTATTTCTGCTTGTTTTTGGCGGTATCGGTCTACTGGAAGCTATTGTTTTTTCTTTCGTCAAAATACCAGCTGCACTGTCAATGGACAGCATAGGCTTTACGCTGCAAACTCTTTCCTTAAGAGGTAAAAAAGAAACCTACTATTTATGGAACGAAATTGATTATATCCGGTACAAGGCAGTTCGTGGGAAGAATAGCACTTCGTTGGTGTATCATGCAATACCCAAAAATGGAAAGAAAATAAACTTCCTGAATTTTAGTAACTACCACTCTAAAAAACAACAAATACCCGAGATAAACGAAATACTTCACAACATCAGCAACAAAGAAATACGAGAGAAATAAAACGACAGATTTTCATTCAAAATTTATTTTTTCCGGCCACAACAGTTATCCACATTTTTCGTGTTTGGCACAGATTTCTCTTTTCGAGATGCAACAAAAACTCTTGAACTTATGAAATCTATCAAACAGACAACACTGCTTTTAGCAGGTTCATTGGCCGCAACCCTTTCTTTCGCACAAGTAAACGTAGGCATTACTAACACAACCAATGCAGCAGTTCAAAAATCAGCAAACGTAGGTGGTGCAACACAAGCAACAACAAATGCTGCCACGAAAGCAACAACTACAGCAACTACCGCTGCAAAAGGCACCGTGAATGCCGCAACTACGAAAGCAGCTGAGGTGAAAACGACAACAGCAGCTACAACCCAAGGTGCAGTAGACAAGGCAAAGCAAAATGCAGATGTAAACGCTAATGCCCGTGTGAATGCACAAGCACAAACACACGCCAGCAATGAAGCAAAAACACATGCGAACGAGAACTCCGCCGTATTTGGTACAAAGGCTGATGGTAACGTGCAAACAAATGCCAACGCTGGTGTTCAGGTAAACGGCAGCAAAGCCATCGACGCTACCGAAGGGAAAGTAACGGAAACAAAAACCAAGGTAGAAACCACTGCTGATGGTACTGTAACCAAAGTGAAAGAAAAGAGCGGTGAAGTAAAAACTAAAGTGAAGTCTTCTGCTAA
>DASPJQ010000336.1:0-3065 GCA_035628535.1 Flavobacteriales bacterium
CACTGCACCCAGGATTTTCAACAGGGGTTCGCAGTATTCATCGGGAAATTCAACACCCGAAACAGGAACCGATGCATTGCCAAAATAAGCGGCATGTCCGGTAATTTCGCTCTTTTTTACGTACAGCATTTGCCGGCCAAGGGTAAGGGTATTGCTGAACGAAACACCAAGGTTTTTTGCATAAAATAAAAATTTTGAATCGTTTGCTGTTATGCCCATTTTGAACTAATTATTTAGTCAGCTGAAATCAAATTGTACTCCCTTGAAAACAAAGCTTTTGCCCGCAAATATACTTTAAAAATCAAAAACCTTTCAAAATTAGGCATTAAAACAGTGTAAGGGTCAAATTCTTATATTTGAACTGATATTTTCCAACGTAGTCTGAATGCATTTTTTATACCTTGCTTATTATTATCCACCCTGCAACAGTGTTTCTTCGTATCGTCCATTGTCACATGTTAAATCTTTTTTAAAAGCTGGTCACAAGGTAACTGTTATTACACGTCAATGGCAAGGTAATGAGCGTGGCTGGATGGACTATATAAAGGGCGATGAACGCCCGGCCACAATGCACACCGAGGGCAACTTGAATATTTATTATCTCCCCTACCGCGCACCTGATAGCACCAAACGAAAAAGCCTGTTCAGCAAAATTCATTTTTTTATGCAGTATGCCAAAGGCAATTTTCATCCTGAAATTGATGCCAGCAAGGTTATTTTTAAAAAGGCCAATGAGATTGCACAAAAAGAAAAAATTGACTGCATTATTATTTCAAGTCCCCCATTAAATCTTTTAAAAATTGGACATAAACTCTCGTTACGGTATAAGACCAGGCTGGTTGCCGATTTCAGAGACCTTTGGAACAGCAACCTGCTGGTCAAAAATTACCGCTTCGGTTTCTCAGAGAAATTAAAAAACCGGTTTTGTGCCTTGTATTTTAGAAAATGGACAAAAGGCCCGCACGTAATGGTTACAACTGTTTCAGGTGTACTGGCCGATATATTGTCAAAACAAAATGGCAAAAAAACAGGTATATTTTTTAACGGATACGAGGATGAGCTGCTTGCCCTGGCTACCAAAAAAACATATCCAAAATTCACATTCTCGTCAATTGGCACCTTGTATGCCTTTTACAATATTGATAATATGGTAGAGGGTCTTAATTTATTTTTAAAAAATAAATCGCCTGAAAAAATATCGCTTTGTTTCATTGGTATAACAGCCGTTCCCGAAGTTGCAAAACGCATTTCTGATGCACTTCCCGCTCCTTTCCTCCGTATAAGTGACCGCATTCCGAAAACCGAAGCGCTTGAAATCCTGAAATCTTCACACGTGCTTTTTCACTCGGCCGTTAAAGAATTTGAAGGCGCATACACAACAAAGATATTTGATTATGTAGGCTCAGGAAACAATATACTTTTAAGCCCGGGCGATGACGGGGGTATTATTGACACATTGGTTATAGAAACCCGTACCGGAAAAATTGCCAAAACTCCCGAGGAATTTGCAGGCATATTACAAACCTGGTACGATGAATGGGAATCGGGCAAAACAATTCACTATGAGGGTATTTCATCAAAAATCAGCTTTTATTCCCGATCGGTACAGGCCCATAATTTTACCCAAAGCGTATTAAACTGGTTAACTTAAACGGTTATATTTAGCAAATGCAAAAAACGGTTTTTACCCTTACTGCAACGGAGCCGCAATTTTTTAAGGTCGCTTCCCGTTCCGTATTTGTTGCGCAACACCACAAACTATTTCTTTACGCGTGAAAAACGTTACGTATATTATTTCAAACATCCATAAATCGCTTGCTTTTGAATGGATAGCAGAAGGGCTTGATCCAAAAAAATTCACCGTGTCGTTTATACTGCTGAATCCTGGCGATTCGGAACTTGAAACTTTTCTCAGAAAAAACCATTTCAGGGTTGAACGGGTGCGTTATACGGGTAAAAAAAATATTCCGAAAGCGGTATTAAAAGTATACAGGATACTAAAACGGCAAAAATGCGATGTTGTGCATACGCATTTGTTTGATGCAAACATGGTAGGATTGCCGGCAGCAAAACTGGCCGGTGTAAAAAAAAGAGTACATACCCGTCACCATTCAAGCTATCATCATGAATACCATCCAAAGGCCGTTCGCTATGACAGATACATAAACCGGTGGTCAACACACATTATAGCCATTTCGGAAATCGTAAAAAAAATACTGGTTGAAAAAGAAAACGTTGATCCGAAAAAAGTCAGGCTGGTATACCACGGTTTTCCGTTAAACTCCATTTACAATCAACCGGAGAATGAAGTGAGCGAACTTAAAAAAAAATACAACCCGTATTCGGGCCGTCCTGTAATAGGCGTTATTTCGCGGTATACCCATTGGAAAGGCATCCAATACATTATACCAGCCTTTAAAGAATTATTAAAAAAACATCCTGATGCTTTGCTGATTTTGGCAAATGCAAATGGTGAATATTCGCAGGAAATAAAAAAACAACTGCATGATTTACCCCATAGGAACTTTACCGAAATTGAATTTGAACACAATATATTTGCCCTGTATAAATTGTTTGATGTGTTTGTACACGTTCCCATAAACCAACAGGTTGAAGCGTTTGGCCAGGTTTATGTTGAGGCGCTGGCCGCACATGTGCCTTCGGTTTTTACATTATCGGGTATTGCCAATGAGTTTATTGAACACGGAAGCAACGCCCTGGTGGTTAACTATGGGGACAGCAGTGCGATTTACGATGCCATTGACAAAATACTTAATGATGACAACCTTAAAAAAACACTTGTTATGAACGGTGTTGCATCAATACAGGAAAAGTTTGAGTTAAAAAAAATGATTTCATCGTTGGAAAATATATATGCAGAATAGTCCTTTTTTTTCAATGGTGATTCCTACCTATAACCGCGCCCGGTTTATAGAGACAACGCTGCTCTCGGTACTCAGGCAGTCATATCCTTATTTTGAAATAATTGTTGTAGATGACGGGAGTACTGATAATACCGGGGAAATAGTAAACAACATACAGGATGCAAAAATCAGTTATTATAA
>DASPJQ010000337.1:0-2311 GCA_035628535.1 Flavobacteriales bacterium
AAAAATGCAGATATTAAAATAGAATTGGGCGGGCATACCGACAGCGATGGCGATGATGCGCATAACCTGACGCTTTCTGACAACCGCGCCAAAGCGGTGATGAATTACCTTGTGTCAAAAGGCGTTACCAAAGAACGCCTGAAAGCAAAAGGTTATGGAGAAACCAAACCGGTTGTTCCCAATGATACAAAGGAGCACAAGGCCATGAACAGACGCACCGAGTATAAAATAGTTAAATAGTTTTGGTTCCGGATTGAAGAGATTTTTGCATGTAAAAAATTTGTTATACTTGTACAGTATGAGAAGTGCTTCTATAAACCAATTCAATCAGCTTGATTTTGTTTTTCTTGATCTTAGAAAACACGCACTTAATTTAAACAAAGAGGAGCAAAAATACCTGAACCAAATTGAAAATCTTGTTATTAAAGTATTTTCTTCAAAAACCGGACTAAAAAACGCAATATAAAAGTATACCCCAGCTTTTTGATCTACGTATGAAAGCGGTTCAATGGGTTTCAAGGCAACATAAAACACTAAATGAAGTGCTTGATGAAACCTCCATGCATCTTCAAAAAATGGAAGATGACATTCGCCTTAAACGGGTTATTTTTAATATTAGCCAGGCTTTATCCCAAAATCGAAAATTGACCAATTTTTTTATTGAATTAGGTACTATTGACAAAAAAAATTACAACTCTTAAGCGATGCCAGTTTAACCTATAACGCTTATGTAACCGCTATTTGCTTAATGCCTTCCCAGATAAGGGACCTTGTCCTTGACCTTACAAGAACATCCTTGTTTATCGAATTCTTTGCTATTTCGGCAGATATTATCCGCACAAAAGAAATCAGAGTTAATGATTTAAAAATAAAAGAATTTACTTCCTTTTCAACCAGCATTAACTATGAGTATTCAACTAATGTTGATTTCCTTATTTCTCTTGCTAAAAAAGACATGGCGGATGAGGAACATAATATGTGGGGTGCTTTTGGAATTTCAGGACTTGCCAAAGCATATGGTGGTGATGAGCCTGATTATGATCGCATGATTTTTAAAGAACCAAATCCTGGATATGAAAAATGAAATCTGGTGACATTGTTCTTATTCCTATTCCACAGGCCAATTCTCAAATCAAAAAACGACCTGTATTACTTTTGAAGCAACTTCCGGGTTATGGTGACTGGCTGGTTTGCGGCATCAGCACTCAAATGCAACAATATATTGCTGGATTTGATAGAAACTTAACGTAAGTCATAGCGACTATAAATCTTCAGGTTTGTTGGCACCATCCATTATACGGCTTAGTTTCTTGCAGTTGTTCCTGGAAACTAATCCCTGGAAGTATTGGCAAGATAAGCCGAACAACACATGACAGGTTAATTAATAATTTGGTGGCGCATCTTAAGAAATAAACATTTAATTTTTAAGTTAATATAACCATATTCATACAGATACAGAATTCTAACCTATTCTTATCAGAATTATTTCTGGTCCTTCTTCCTTTTAAACTTTCCCCTTAAAAAAATACTTTTACTGGCAGCATCCATGTTGCGTTTGAAACCGCCAGCGCCTGCCTTAATGTTAAACATGGCACCGCGTATGGTTTCGGCAAAGGCGGTATCCATAAACAGCATGCCAATGGTGCCTTTTCCATCACGAATATTACCCGTTATGGCGGCCAGGTCACTGGTTATTTTGGCTGAGTTCTCACTGGTAAGTTTCAATTGACTCAGAACATCGTCAACGGTTACGGGAACAACCGTTTTCAAATAACCGCCTTCATTTATAACCGGTTTATCACCGCTGCCGGGCGAAATGGTGATTATTTTGTTACCCATAAGCCCATCAGACCCGATGCGCGCCCTTGCATCTTTTTTTATGAATTTCCGTGTCTCTTCTTCAATGCGCATTTCTACCTTGACCGTTGAATCAGTAATCTGTACAATGTTATCAACCACGCCCACATTGATGCCTGAAAAACGCACGTTGTTTCCCTCCTGAAGGCCGCCAATGTCTTTAAATACGGCATTAATTTTAAACGTGTTGCTAAACAAATGCTGGCGCTGTCCAATATAATAAACGCCAACCATAAACAAAACAAGACTGGTTATTACAAACAAGCCCAGCCGTATATTATTGCCTGTGTTTTTTTTCATAGCTTTTTCTTTTATTCAAAAAACGAACGCACGGTTTCATTTTTTGATTTCATTAATTCTTCAAATTTTCCTTCCTCAATCACTTTTCCACCGTCAATTACAGCAATACGGTTATGCGTAATCCTTGCGCATTCTATGTCGTGCGTTATTATAA